>CALQFT020000019.1 GCA_943329925.2 Opitutus sp. GAS368 | reverse complement strand
GCTCGGCATTACGGGCGTACCAAGTGGATCGTGGGCTCCCTGTGACCGGTCGCTTAGACGAGAACACCTTCCAAGCCTTGGGAATGTAGAGAGGTCGCAGACCTCGGTTCTGGCCGACGAAATCCACTGCTTGGGCTGCTGTGCAGGTCAGGGTTTTAGCCACGTTTTGCGGATATTTTAAAGCTCGCCCCCACTACTCGCCCCACTCGCCCCACTCGCCCCACTCGCCCAGCTCTTCTCTTGAGCACGGTCTAGGACACTCTTGCCGCGCTCGCTGGCTTCTTTGACGAGTTTGGAAGTTTTCGCGTAGCCGAGCCGGGGCGTGAGCAATGTCGCAATTTGGGGTGTGCTCTCGGCGTACTTTTGAGTCGAGCGGTTCGCGCTGAAATGCCCTCGATGCCCTTTTCCTTCAGAAAACCAACCGCGTTCCGGGTAATCGTGGTCGCTTCCAGCGTGGAATACGCAAAGCACAGCCTCAAAATGGGGCTCCCGCGATTATCAGTTTAGGAAGAGAAGGGACGCTGGAAGGGGCGCTTCCAGATCCCACGCGACGCCGCGTGGGAAGGGTTCACATCCACACCAAAACGGGTACCACGATGTCGCAAAAAAAAGTAACGCAAAGACTGAACAAACTCAAGAGACCGAAAAGCCGGGCGATACCGCGTCTTGCAGACGTGGAGCAGGAGCTGGGCAAAACGTTAAAGCGGGTGCGTGAATTGAGTGCGCAGTTGTCGCGGAAGTATCCCCGAGTTGAGGTGGAAAGGATACTGGGCGAGGCGCTCCAGACGCCGCCGGATGGCAGCCAGTTGGAGGGATTGGATCCGAAACTGTACGCCGCAGAATTTAGCAAGGCAGCGGAAGAGTTAAGACAGGAACGACATGAGTTCCTCGGGTTTACAGATGTGGTAAAGGGGCTTCTGATGGTGCTTGAGTCACCAGAGGAGAGGGTTCGTAAGAACCTGTCTTTGGAAGCGAGGGATTGAATTGGGGCAGCCCGCTATTTGAATCGGGCATCGCTGTTCTCAGCGGGCCATTTTAGTCCGGCCAAAGCCTCGTGGGGGAAAGGCGAATAATTCGGAGTAAAAGGAGCCGAGGCTCTTATACCAAATCTTGAAGAAAACTGGTCCTTCTCTCCCGGGCCCGCGGAGCCCCAGCTCCGCTTTGACGCGCCAAAAACTCAGAAAGTCCTTGCGGAGCTGGGGCTCCGCGGTCCCAGGTGCTGAGGTCTTTTAATCATCCATAAACCTAAAAGAGATGGTATTACTGGGTGGCGCCGACTTCCCAGCGGTCGTGCAGTGTACGCAGGGCCTGTTTTTGCGCAGCGGCGCTCAGGGCCTCAGAGAAGGGCGGATGCTGCTCCAGCCATTCCAGAGTGCCGCGGCTTCCCACCCAACCCAATACCTGTAGGGCCGTGACGCGTTCGGTAACCGTCTGGGAGTGGGTGAGCAGTTCGCGCGCAGGCGGTTCAATTTCCTCAAACCCGCAATGGCCAGCCGCTTCAATAGCGGCGACTTTGGATTGCGGGTGCGCGGTGGGATTGGTGGCCAGTTGGAGGGCCGCTTTCCGGATCCAAAGCACTTCTGCAGCAGCAAAGCCGCTGCGGCATAGTGCTTGCAAAGCGTGCCCAGCTACTGGGGTTGAACCTTCTGCGGTCACAAGAGTTTGCAGAGTCTGCAAAACGCCTCGCCCAGCCGCGTGCTCCTCAGCCCAAATCCCAAGATGCTGCAGCGCGAAGTCTCGCAGCGCCGTTGGGATCGAAGCGCGTTGCACCAGCTCAATCAAGCCCTCTTCCACCTCGTCGCTCGCCTGTGTTGCGCCCCGTAGCCACGTCAGGGCCTCGTCTGCACCCAGCAGCCAAAGTGCCTCCCCTTCAGCGCTCCATTGCGTGGCGTTGCGCAGAAAATCCCACACCAGTGCGCGTTCTTCGGCCGTTGCTTCCTGGGGAGCGCGTCGTAGCACTTCGGCCACCAACGCCGGAGTGCGCGCCGCGCTTTCCTCCCATTCGTCCGCCACTAAACCACCTGATTGAGTCGTGTGCACGGATGCCGTCGTCCGTGCCGCGTCTTTCGCCGGGGAAATGGGCGCAATGAGCGCGCGGGTAGCCCGAGCGCCCTGCTGCCGACTCGCCCAGTTCCATACCAGCGCCCACACCAATGCGCCGCTCCCAAGCGCCACCATCGGTGCCATCCAATAACGATTTCGAGACCACCACATTGCACGATTCATAAGCTTTTGTGGCGCGCCCCAAGGACGCTACCACTCCCCGAATCGCATCATCGGGCTCCGCATGAGCAGCCGACGCCGTCAAAAGCTATTTTTGCACGACCGCCCCCATTGAACGCCTCGCGTGGCTTGGCCAAATTCCGCGCACTGCCGTCAACGACTGCACCAAAACAACTGCGCACTCATCGAGTCGAGATCCAAGAAAAGACCATCCCTCGCCATCTCGCTTCCGGACCGCTCCCAATGCTCTGTTCCCAGTCGGTCTTCCAACTTCCACATGCCATCCATTAGGCCGCGCGCAGTCAGTCGCACCCGACACTGTGCCCGGTGTGGAGCGAGGTTGACCACCACTAAGTTGAACCGCTTCGTGTCTTCGGGCGACTGCCACTGCACGATGTTTAAAAAATGCGCGCTCGCATTCCCCTCCCAAGCCGGCGCCGGATCCAGAATGCATCCCTCTCCGCAGCCCACGGACCCACCGGCGAAGGCCGCGAACAGTTCGTCGTACATCTTCTGAACCGCCAGATCTAACGGCTCGGTGGCGCGTCGGGCGAGCTGCACGCGAGCGAAGCGGCGCGCCCCTTCCAACTGACCTTCGTGGAAAAAGCGTATACCGGGCAGTCCCAGACAAAGCGCGGCAGACGCCCGTTGCAACTCAAGCGAGGCAAGCCCCGCCAGCCGTGGCTCGTCGTGGTTTTCGAGAAAATGCGCCCGGTGCTGATTGTGGGCTCCCAGCCCGAGGAGGTGCGCTTGAACCCCGTCCAGATGATTGTGCAACAAACGGTCGTACAGTGTTTTATCGTAGGCGAAATCAAACCCCAAATCGCACAGGCGTCCCTCTAAACCCCAATACGCCTCCGCCAAGAAAATAAACCCCGGATGCCCCGCTTTAACCTCAGCCACTGCCAGCTCCCAAAATTCGCCAACTGCTTGCGCGCCTTCGCTGGGCACATGCTGCCAGGTAGAACGAAATACGTCCGAGAGTAGCAGCATCGCCATGTCGCAGCGCACGCCATCGCATTTGTCGGCTATGGAGAGCAACAGTTGAGTCATCGCCTGGCGGGTTTCGGCGCGGCGATAATCGAGCTGCACCGTGTCGGTCCAGCCCGCGAAGTAGGGGTCCTTTCCGTGGGCAAGAAAACGCTTTCCAGCGGATGTTTGAACGGGAAAAGAATCGTTAAAAGACTCGGCTTGGCCGACGAAAAGATGGGGGCGTGACTGGACCCATTGATGGTCCAAACCAAGGTGGTTGGGAACAAAGTCCAGCAGGAGCTTGATGCCCCGTGCGGAAAGCCGTCCACGCAAAGTGGCCAGCGCCGCGTTTCCTCCAAGGCGTGCGGCCACCTGCACGTCTTCGACCGCGTAGGGAGAGCCCACGATGTCTGCATCCGTCCAGCCGGGCAGCGCCTCGTCATAGGACTGACGCAACCCGGGGTGCTGAACCGCTTGTGCACGGGATTTGGGGCCGGTAGGCCACACGCCCATGAGCCAAAGGTGCGTGAAGCCGCGCCGCTGCAAATGATCAAGTTCAACCTCTGGAACAGAGGCCAGGTCCACAGGCGCGCCGTGTATCCGGCTAAGGTCTGCGAGCCAGTGGCGGGCGTTGACTTCGTATAGGAGGGGATGAGTCATGTGTGCTAGATAGCAATGCCCTGCGTACAAACAAGCCTCGAGGTTCCATAGAGTTAAATTAGATGACAAATATCATTCATCAGCGATGGCTCCGGCGCTCCTCTCAGGTCGGCTGCCTAACAGGTTTCTATCTAAAAATTCCTCTGATACACTAAGCCTTCATGGATCGGGAAATCGAACGTCTCTCGGAGACAAAAGGTGACGCCACGCGTTGGCGTCGTTGGGGGCCTTTTTTAAGCGAACGGCAGTGGGGAACCGTGCGCGAAGACTACTCGGAGCACGGCAACAGTTGGGACACCTTCCCTCATGACCACGCTCGCCGCAGGGCCTATCGATGGGGTGAGGACGGCTTGCAGGGCTGGACGGATCGTCAATGCCGAATGTGTTTCGCTCCAGCACTTTGGAATGGCAGTGATACGATCCTCAAGGAACGCCTTTTCGGACTCACTGGGTACGAGGGCAATCACGGCGAAGACGTCAAAGAGTGCTATTACTATCTGGATTCCACGCCGACGCATTCCTACACAAAGGCGCTGTATAAGTATCCGCAGGACAAATATCCATACACAGAACTGCGCCTGCAAAATCAACTTTTGGGGCGCCTAGGTCCCGAGTTGGAACTCGCGGATATGGGGATGTTTGATGAAGGGCGCTATTTCGACGTCCTCCAAGAAGTCGCAAAACGTACACCGGAGGATCTTTTGTGGCGCATCACCGTGACCAATCATGGTCCGGAAGCCGCGCCGTTGCATCTGCTGCCAACGCTTTGGTTCCGGAATGTGTGGGGTTGGGAAAACAGCCGGGAACTGCCCGTCACAAAGCCCGGAATTGTTGGAGGAGATAATGAGCTTCTCACTCATCACGAGTCACTTGGGGAATATCAATTTATCGCCGACTCGCCGGATTTTCAGGGCGCTCCAGAGTGGCTTTTCACGGAAAACGACACCAACTTTCACAGCCTCTCCGGCGCCGAAAACCCAACGCCCTACGTCAAGGATGCCTTTCACCGCTATATAATTCACGGCGAGGAGCGGGCGATATGCCCCGAAGCGCGCGGCACCAAAGCGGCCGCGCACTTCAAGTTCATGATCCAACCGGGCGCCACGATCACGGTGCGCTGCCGTTTAGTGTTGCGTAAGGAGACCCTTGGGGTGGAAGGCTTTGAGGGATTCGAGGAAACCTTTGCGCAGCGCAGCGCCGAGAGTGACGCTTTTTACGCCCGCGTGATTCCTCCGGATGTCACAGAAGTTGAACGGCTTATATGCCGCCAAGGTTATGCCGGTCTGCTCTGGACTAAGCAATTCTTCTACTACGTCGTCGAGGACTGGTTGCGTTGCGATAAGGACGCTCCACCTCCGGAATTCCGCCTCAAAGGGCGCAACGCTGATTGGCCGCATTTCTTCGCCAAGGACATCCTCTCCATGCCGGACAAGTGGGAGTACCCGTGGTTCGCCGCGTGGGACACCGCATTTCACATGATTCCCTTCGCGGTCGTGGACCCGGACTTTGCCAAGGAGCAGTTGCTTTTGTTGCTGCGCGAGTGGTACATGCATCCCAACGGCCAGTTGCCTGCCTACGAGTGGAACTTCTCCGACGTTAACCCGCCGGTGCATGCTTGGGCGGTGTGGCGGGTGTACAAAATTGCCGACCGCAAGGGCAACCGGGACCTCTTCTTTTTGGAGCGCGCCTTTCAAAAGCTGCTTTTAAACTTCACGTGGTGGGTCAACCGCAAGGATGTCGAGGGGCGCCATGTGTTTGGTGGCGGCTTCCTTGGACTCGACAATATCGGAGTGTTTGACCGCTCGCGCCCGCTGCCGGGTGGAGGCCGCCTCAACCAGGCTGACGGGACGGCGTGGATGGCCTCGTTTTGTCTGACGATGCTTTCCATATCGCTGGAACTCGCGCTGGAGCGGCCTGTTTACGAAGATATTGCATCCAAATTTTTCGAGCACTTCGTCAATATCTGCGACGCCATCAACTCCCTTGGGGGCACCGGTCTTTGGGACAGCACCGACGGATTTTATTACGACCAGTTAATCATCAACCACAAGGAACCGATCCCCTTGAGGATCCGCTCCCTCGTCGGACTGCTCCCGATGTGTGCCGTCAACGTCCTCAAACAGAAGACCATCGATGCACTCCCGAATTTCCGCAAACGCATGGACTGGTTTCTCGTCAATCGGCCCGATCTCCTTAAGTACATCACGGTGCGACGGGCCACTGGCAAGAACCCAGGAAGGTGTTTGCTCGCAATTCCTTCTGAAGCGCGGCTGCGCAAGTGTTTGGAGTACATGGTTAATCCGGAGGAGTTCCTCTCAAACTTCGGCATTCGTTCACTGAGCAAGGCGCACGATCAGAAGCCCTTCACCTTTATCCACGATGGCCAAAGGCATGAAGTCGCCTACGCACCCGGCGAGGCCACAACGGACATGTTCGGTGGTAATTCCAATTGGCGGGGGCCAATCTGGTTCCCAATAAACTTCCTAATCATAGAAGCACTAGAGCGTTACGCGTATTTTTACGGGGATACATTTACCATCGAGTATCCCACAGGCTCGGGAACCATGGCGACGCTGCGGGATATCGCCCTGGATCTGTGCGACCGTCTTATCTCCCTATTCGTCCCGGATGAAACCGGTTACCGCCCCTGTTTCGGGACGGCCAAACGGTACAGCGACGTGGACCACTGGAAGGAATTGCTGCTGTTCCACGAATACTTCCATGCCGAGACCGGAGAGGGCCTCGGCGCCTCGCACCAAACTGGGTGGACTTCGCTGGTCGTCAGCCTGGTGCGGGACCGGCGCGAGGCGCTTCGCAAAGGAGCCTTTTGAAGCGGTGCCGCCCGACATCTTCAAAAACCGGCGTAAAACACAAAACCAACCTTTATCACGCCGCCGCTTGCAGCATAACCAAGCTAGGCTAAGTTAATCAAAGGAGCCCTTACCTATGGAAGACGACGCCCTCTCCACTTATAACTTAGCAACACTGCCTTTTGAGATCTCGCGAGATCCGATGCCCTCGGATCCCTCGGCCAATCCGTTCCGACTCGTCGTGGATCCCGTGATGCGACTGCGACTGCGCAAGGCGTTGATGGATCTCATTGACAGCCACGATGCCGAGCTCGCCAAGTACGTCTCCGACGGCGCTTTGGCCTTGGACAGCTACAAAGAATACGTAGAACTTTTTGCCCGCAGCCTGCGTGAGACCATGCATTCCAAAGAGGGCGTTGCCTTTCTCTTGGAATCCTGCGGATTTGATATCGATTCCGACAATGTGAATCTTTATCCGGAAACTCGCTGGCGTGTGACCCGCGAAGACTAAGACAAAGATTTACGATCTTTGTCTGATGAATCGACTCGTTGGACTAATGTTTGTCAGACGAATGAGCCGAGATCTTTGCTCAAAACGCACCCTCACTTTATGAATGATTTCATCCCCCTTAGCCGCTCGGTGGAAGCCACTGCGATTCCCAGCGGCCATGTCACCACCTTGCCCGAGGGTACGGTTGTCTCCATCACCCAGTCACTGGGCGGAACTTACACCGTACATGCGTCTGTTGGTGGACTTTACCGTATCGCCGCGCAGGATGCAGACGCCATGGGCCTCGATGTAGTGCCCCAGCCCCGGCGGGTCGCCGACGGTCCGTTTTCAGAGGCTCTCGTCTGGGAGACTTTGAAGGGCGTGTATGATCCGGAGATTCCAGTAAACATCGTGGATTTGGGGCTGATCTACGACCTCAAAACGGAGAGCGTTGAAGGCGCACCCGATGTGCACAAAGTATTGGTGCAAATGACGTTGACCGCCCCGGGATGCGGCATGGGTCCCGCCCTCGCGGCGGATGCCAGACAGCGCATTTCCGAACTGCCAGGCGTCGCGGAAGCAGACGTGCAATTGGTGTGGGATCCACCATGGGGTCCGGAGCGGATTTCCGTCGAAGGGCGTGAAAAGCTGGGGATCGGCTAAACGGCGTCTTTTAGGAGACAGCGTTGGGCAAATCTGCATTTTAAGTGAGACAATAAACGCAGAGCTTGGAGTCTGAGGCGTAGCAAGCCGCGCCTCGAACTCCTAGGGTTCAGGTATGAGCGCTCTCGATCTCAGCCGCCGGAGTTTTCTTGGCGCTATGACCACCGGTATGACCGGTGTGGCGCTTTCTCGTTTGCTGGCCACGGAGGTGCACGCCGCGCCGCCACGACCACCGCATTTCGCACCCAAGGCGAAACAAGTACTACAGATATTTTGTCCCGGGGCGGCGTCGCATGTGGATCTTTGGGATCACAAACCGATGTTGGAACAGTACGACGGCACGCCGCTACCGGGGGCCGAGCAGGAGGTCACTTTTCAAGGCAAGAACGGGACTCTGATGCGCCCGCCGTGGGCCTTTTTACCGGCGGGCGGGAGCGGGAAAATGATATCCTCCATGCTCCCTCACATGAGCCGTCACGTGGACGACATGGCGTTTATTCACTCCATGGTATCGCGCAGCAACACGCACGGCCCCGGCTGTATAGGCATGAACACATGCTTTACCAGAGAGGGATTTCCCAGCGCTGGCTCTTGGGTGAACTACGCCTTGGGTTCGCTAAACGACAACCTGCCCACCTACGTTTCTATCCAAGATTTGCGCGGCGAGCCGCCAAACGGCAAAGCGAATTGGAGTAACGGGTTTTTGCCCGCCGAGTACCAAGCCGTCTCGATGTCCGCTCAGCAACCGCTGCGAAATCTGGCGCGCCCTGCGGGAGTCAGCGAGATGGAAGACGCTGCAACTCGTGAGTTTTTGCAAACAATGAACGCCGGATTTGCAGGAAGCCACCCCGGTCAGGATGAGCTTTCCGCGCGGCTGGCGACGTATGCTCTCGCAGCGCGAATGCAGCTAAAGGCACCGGAGGTGAGCGATCTCGCGCGCGAGCCTGAGCATGTCCATGCCCTGTACGGCACCCAAGATCCAAACGCACTGAAGGCTGCATATGCACGCAACTGTCTACTTGCGAGACGCTTTCTCGAACAGGGCGTGCGCTATGTCAGCCTCTACTGCGCCTCCAGAGCGAGTGCGGTGGATGGCCTGCTTAACTGGGACGCTCACAAGACGCTCAAGGCGGACTATGAGAGGCACTGCCCAATCTTCGACCAACCAACGGCGGCCCTGCTTAGCGATCTCAAGCAGCGGGGCATGCTGGACAACGTGTTAGTGCTTTGGTGTACAGAATTTGGGCGGATGCCCACCCGTCAGGAAGGCACTTCGGGGCGCGACCACAACCCTGACGCGTTCACCACGTGGATGATGGGCGCCGGGGTTAAGGGAGGTGTCAGCCACGGGGCCACCGACGAATTCGGGCGCCGCAGTGTGCAGGATGTGGCCACGGTTTACGACTTCTACGCCACAGTCTTACAGCTTCTTGGGCTCAATCATGAGCAGCTCACGTATTATCACAACGGCGCGAACCGGCGTCTCACCGACGTACACGGGCACGTGCTCAAGGCGCTGTTGGCCTGAGGCGCCGTCCACCCCTTGATGAACGCTCTTCTGCCCATATTCCTGGCTGTAACCGCCATTGTGCCAGCCGCTTTACCGACAAAACCAAGTCCGGAAGGCCTCGCATTTTTTGAACAAAAAATCCGCCCATTGCTGGTGGAACATTGTTACGAATGTCACAGCACTGAAGCCAAAAAGCTCAAGGGCAACCTTTTGCTCGACTCAAAGGCCGGCTGGCAGAAAGGCGGCGACGGCGGTGAGCCGGTTATCGTCCCTGGAAATCCTCAAGCCAGCCAACTGCTTAAGAGCGTTCGCCACGAAGATCCCGACACAGCGATGCCGCCCAAGAAGCCCAAGCTTCCAGAGGCAGCTATCGCAGATCTCGTCGCTTGGGTCAAAATGGGTGCGCCGGATCCAAGAGACGGAACGCAATTGGAGGCGAAACGGGCAGACAAATCGTGGTGGTCGCTTCAGCCGTTAGCGCGGGAGTTTCGACACAAGGACATCGACGGGTTTCTCGAAGAAAAGCTCGCGGAGAAGGACTTGCACTTCAACGGACCGGCCGGAGCGAGGGATCTAATTCGGCGGATGAGCTACGATCTGACTGGTTTGCCGCCGAGTATGGAGGAGGTGGAAGCCTTCGCTAAGGCGTATGCGGCAGAGGCGCGCCCAGCGGTGGAAGCGTTGGTGGATAGACTGTTGGACTCGCCTCAGTACGGCGAACATTGGGGCAGGCATTGGCTGGACGTGGTGCGCTTCGGTGAGAGCAATGGGTTCGAGCGGAATTTCATTATCAACGATCTCTGGCCGTTTCGGGACTACGTGATTCATTCGATCAATGAGGACAAGCCGTTCAACCGCTTCATGGCAGAACACCTTGCCGGAGACATTCTTGGAAAGGGAAATCCCGCGGTGGAAGTGGGCAGCGCCTTCCTCGTGGCTGGGCCGTATGATGACGTCGGCAATCAGGATGTGGTGGCGCAGAAAAACATACGCGCCGCCACGCTGGATGAAATAGTAACCTCCACCAGCAGCGCGTTTCTCGGGCTCACAGTGAATTGTGCGCGCTGCCACAATCACAAGTTTGATCCTATTCCGACGGAGGATTACTATCGGCTACGTGCTGCCTTTGAAGGTGTTAAACATGGCAGGCGGGTGGTGGCCACAGCGCAGGAGCGGGCCGATTTTGAGACAGCCACCAAGCCGTTAAACGCGGAGAAGACGCGCCTAGTCGAGGAGCAAAGTGTTCTGGAGAAAGCGGTTGAAGTGCGCAGTAAAGCGGCGGCGTTGTCGCAGAAAACCATCCGGCCAAAGATGGATCCCAACGCTACGGAGGAGCACTTCCCATCAGAACAAGTTCATTTTGTGAAGTTTGTAATGCATGCAAGCACGGCCAACGCTAAGTCAGCCACCAACGCGCGTCTGACCGAGTTTGAAGTTTGGACGGCGGGAGCGGAGTCGCGAAACGTAGCTCTCGCATCAAATGGGGGGCGTGCGAATGGCGCACAATCAGTTACAGCGGAAGATTTTCCGGAAGCGTACGGCCCGCAACTCTGTATAGACGGGAAGCCGGGCGAGCAATGGGCTGTGGGCACTCCGGCAGAGCTGACGATCACCCTAGCGCGAGCGGAGCGCATTGATCGGATTGTGTTTAGCAACGCCAAGGGCAAGGACGTGCCCGATAAGAGTCAGGGGGCGACTCCGTGCGAGTACGAAGTGAGGGTGTCAGTGGATGAAATAATCTGGAAAACAGTCGCTTCCGGAGTGGATCGCGCGCCGTGGTCGGAAGCCCACGGAGTGGAGCGGGTGCGCCGGGAGGTGACCACCGAGGAGGAGCGCGCGCAATTGGCCACGCTGGCGAATAGGATTGCGGCGCTGCAGGGTAAAATCGATGCAGTCCCAAAATTGCGGGAGATTTGGGCGGGAACGTACTCGCAGCCCAAGGAGCTCACGTTTGTGCACAAGGGCGGGGATCCGATGAAGCCGGGGGATTCCGTGGTGCCAGCCAGCCTTAGCGTGCTGGAGCGTGTGGGCAAACCCTTCGCGTTACCCGCCGAGGCGCCCGAGGGGGAGCGCCGCCTTGCGCTGGCACGATGGATCACTAGCGATGATAATCCCATTGCTTCTCGCGTGCTCGCTAATCGACTCTGGCACTACCACTTCGGGACTGGCTTGGTGGATACGCCCGGCGATTTTGGCTTTCTAGGCAGCCGCCCCTCACATCCTGAACTCCTCGATTTTCTTGCCACGCGCCTCCTCTTTTATGGCTGGCGCCTAAAGCCGTTACACCGTGAAATTATGCTTTCCCGCGCCTATCTACAAAGTGCCGCCCCGCGCGAGGAGGCCGCCCGCGTGGACAAAAGCGCCCGGCTGTTGTGGCGCTTTCCTCCGCGGCGGTTGGGCGCGGAGGAGATCCGTGACACGGTTCTCAGTGCGGCAGGAAAGCTGCAATTGGTCCCGGCCGGTGGCCTTGGATTTCGTTTGTATAAAGTACTTTCCAACAATGTTTCAACGTACGTACCACTAGAACAACACGGCCCGGAGACGTACCGTCGCGCGGTTTACCATCAAAATGCACGCGCTAGCGTGGTGGATCTGTTGAGCGATTTTGACCTGCCAGATACCGCCTTCGCCGCCCCGAAACGCGCCAACACCAGCACTCCGTTACAGGCTCTCACTTTGCTCAATCACAGTTTTACCTTGGACATGGCCGCCGCCCTCGCCACGCGCATTGGGTCAAATAACTCCGTTCTTACAGCCTATCGGATTGTCTTCCAGCGGCCGCCCTCGCCTGCAGAACAAGGAGCAGCCGAAGCTTTTATCGTGTCACACGGTCTGCCCGCATTTTGTCGCGCACTGTTAAACGCGAGCGAGCTTGTTTTCCTCGATTAGGCTGCCGCGCTCGGGTGAGTGTTCTGGCATGAGGCTCAATTTAGAAAATTCGCAATTTTGTATTTCTCGGCGTTTACAGAGTGCCGCCAATAGTGCTACACATCCGCGGTCGACAGCGCTTCGACATTCCGTCGGAGCGGTCGCATATTCAGACCCCCACCACCAAATATTATGGGCGACAAATCCCCGAAGTCTGTGAACAAGGCGAAAGATCAAAAGCAAAAGCAGGCAGGTGCCGCTAACCAGAAAAAGAAGGACGCCGCGCCGAAGTCTGCCGCGCCCGCGAAAAAGAAGTAGTATTCTAAACGCCGAACATTCAGCCCGGTCGTTCCGAAGTGTACAAACCTCGGATCGAGCGGGCTTTCGGTTTTCAAGGGGAGCGCTCGCCTAAGGGGTTTCTCTTAAAATGTCTAAGGTTTGGGCCTTAAGTTGGGTTGTCTTAAGGTGCAGTGGACCGCCCCCAGAACATTATTAACCCCGACGACGATCAGTCTGCTTTTAGTGGCAGGACTGGGTTGTTCGCGCGTGGCTTATCGTAAAAAAGCCGATCGGGACGCCTACGCAGCTATCGCTGGAAAGGCACAATCCCTTCCCGTGGATGTACCTTTCCGAGATGCTGGGATTGAGCCGCATCCCGATTCACGGTTTTTCGAGAGCTCTGACCCAGATCAGCCACCCATGCCGCCGGATGATCCGGTGTCGCACGCGTTAATGCTGGAAGTTGATGGCCGCAAAGGAGCTGCCGCGTGGAAGGGTGCTGGGGATCCTAGAGCGCTGCAAAACGATGCTTGGCGCAAGATCCTTCCGGGTGCAGGGGACGGCAGCGTGTTTTTGGATTTAAAATCGGCCGTGCGACTGGCGCTTATTAATTCCAGGGATTTCCAACACGAAAAAGAAGACCTCTACCTCTCCGCTCTGGATGTTAGCTATGAGCGCTACCAGCTTTCCCCGAAGTTTGCCCTCAGTGAGACGGCGAAAGCCGAGGCGGACGGCGCCAATCATGGCGGGGTCACAAATCCACCTAAGGATCAGAAACATCTTGGAGTCTTAACCGATGGAAGCGTGCATTGGATCACCTCGAGCGGGGGTGAATTGCTGGCAAGCTTTGCTAACCAGTTTCTTTGGGATTTTAAGAGCCACTCGCTCACGAGCTCCACGGGTTCATTGTTAAACTTCACATTTCTGCAACCTCTCATGCGCTTGGGCGGCAAGGACAGAGCGTTGGAAGCCCTTACTCAAACAGAGCGGACACTTCTTGCTAACGTGCGGCAAATGCAGCAGTTCCAGTTGGGATTTTACGTAAAAATTGCCACGGGGCGCAACTCCGGTGAAGGCCCCTCGCGCAACGACATCGTCGGCGCCTCCGGACTGGGAGTGATCGCTGGGACGCCTAGTGGTCGCACAGGAGCACCAGCCGCAGGGGGATTTCTCGGACTGTTGTCGCAGACCCAACAGATCGAAAATTTGGAAGCAAACGTCGCCCGGTTGCGGCAGAGTTTGGATCAACTTGCCGCAGCGTTTGACGCCGGCCGGATTGGGAGTCGCTTGCAGGTGGATCAGGCGCGACTGGCGTTGTTTAACAACCAGAGCAATTTACTTTCGGCAAAGGCGGCCTATCAGACACAGCTGGACGCTTACAAGGTGGACATTGGCCTCCCACCCGAGCTCTCCATGCGTATTGGTGATCCGTTGCTCAAACGCTTTAGCACCACCAATCCCCAAGCTACCGCGCTGGATCGCGATTTAACCGCGCTTCAAACCCGGCTTCGAGACAGGACTCGAGTTAATGGTGCGCCGCAACTCTCGGAAATTCATGCCGAGCTGGCCAAGCTGGAGCATCTGTTTAAGCGATTAGTGGAAAGTGCGCGGGCGGACCTTGGCGGGTTACGCAAGGCGTTGCCCGAACGCAAACAGCGGCTGGAAGCGGTGGCTCAGAGTGTTATCGCCGCTGAGTTGGGCGTGGAGCCCAGTGCACTGAGCGCCGTAGAGTTGGAGAACCGCGCCACGCAATACCTCAAGCAGTTGGAAGGAAATGCGATCGAACTGCAACGGCTTTCGGGGCGTGTCCAAGTGTTTGCCGAGGTTTTAAACGCCAAAGAGTTTGAATCGGCGCGGGCGGAGTTGGTGGATTTGGCGGCAGACTTTTCTGGGCTGCTCTTGGCGGTTTCTTTGAACCAAACCGGAATTCGTTTGGATACCGCAGAGCTTCCTGTTGTGGAAATTAATAGTCAACAAGCACTTGCAGCGGCAAAGGAGCACCGGCTTGATTGGATGAACGCGCGCGCACGTCTCGTGGACTCCTGGCGCAAAGTGGGCTTTTACGCTAACGCGCTCAAAAGCGGACTGGATTTCACCGCCGCGGCAGGGATGGGGACCGTGAACAACCGTGTGGCGCAATTCGATGGACGCACGGGCTTTGTGCGGGCTGGGCTGCGTTTCGACACGCCGCTCTCACGCCTTGCCGAGCGCAATAATTATAGGGAGGCGCTTATCGAGTACCAGCGGGCCCGTCGTGAGTACATGCTTTTCGAGGATCGCGTGGGACAAAGTCTGCGCAATACAACCCGCCTTATCGAGTTGTGCCAGCTTAACTTCGAACTGCGGCGTTCGGCGGTGCAGGTGGCGATTTCGCAGGTGGACATCGCGCGGCTGCGGTTGGAGGAGCCGCCTAGGCCCGGAGTGGTTGCGCAGATCGGGGCAACCACGGCGCGCGATTTGGTGACGGCTTTAAGCGATTTGCTCGACGCTCAAAACGATTTTCTCAGTATGCGCGTGGGCTACGATGTGTTGCGGCTGGAGCTGGATTTTGAATCCGGCACCATGCACCTCGACAACGACGGGCTCTGGAGTGATCCAGGCCCCATCAATCCAGCGCGTCTTGCCAGCCGCCTCACCCCGTGGAGCACCGTTTCCAACACTCGCATAGCGAATCCAGCGAAAGCCGCCTTGCACGAAATTTTCCGCTAACTGTAGTCCTTAGGCCGATGAATCCCTCTTCTTCTCCAAAACGCACAAAGCGCTCTAAGCTTTTCTGGCTTGGCTTGATAGCCTCCCTCTGCGCGGGAGCCTTCTGGGCTGTTTCGTTTCAATCCGCAAAAAAATCCACTCTGCCGATCAATCCTCTAACCACGGCGGCCGCTGAGGGTCCGTTTTTGCAGGAGGTCGTTGAGCGCGGTGAAGTGGGGAGTTCCAGTAACGTAGAAATCCGCTGTCAAGTGCAGTCCAAAGCGCTGCTTGGGACGCCTATTATTCAAATCGTCGCAGAGGGAACCTATGTAAACGAGGGAGATTTTTTGGTGAAATTAGACGACTCCGGGTTACAAGCGGATCTCATTCAGCAGCAGATTGCCTGCAACACCAGCCGCGCCCTAGAGGTGGAAGGACGCACGGATTACGAGTCGGCCAAAATCGCACTTCTGGAGTATGAATACGGCACGTACCTCCAGGACAGGGGAACAGCGGAAAGTGATCAATTTGTAGCGCAGGAAAACCTCCGCCGTTCTGAGGAGTATTTACGTTACAGCCTTCGCTTGGCCGAGCGTGGTTATGTCACGGATGTGCAGCTGGAGGCTGATCGCTTTGCAGTGGGGAAGGCGCGAAAGGAGTTGGAAAACTCTTCCACCAAGCTGGAGGTGTTGGAGAAGTATACAAAGATCAAAAATCTAAACCGGCTTACGGCAAATGTGGAAACGGCCGAAGCGCGGATGCGCTCCCGTGAGAATAGTCGGGGTTTGGACGATGATAAACTCAAGAGTCTGGAAGATCAGCTGGCGAAATGTATCATCAACGCAGCTACTTCTGGACAAGTTGTTTATGCTAACCTGCCTTCCGGCGACCCTTTGATTGCAGAGGGAAAACTGGTTCGGGAGCGGCAGGTGATCATCCGGCTACCAGATCCTAAACGCATGGAGGTTTTGGCTCGCATCAACGAGTCGCGCATCGACAAGATCAAAGTCGGAATGCCCGCCAAGATCCGCTTGGACGCCTTCCCAAGAAATGTCCTCACCGGCGTCGTACGTTCAGTGACGGAATATCCGCTCCCAGCCGCAACGTCGTACAGCACCATTAAAGAATACGGCGCTGAGGTGACCATCGACGAAGCGCCGCCTGGGGTCCGCACGGGAATGACGGCACAGGTCGCCATCGAAGTCGAACGCTTGGAGGACGTGCTGCAAATTCCGGTGCAATCCGTTTTGGAACGGGGCAAACGCTTTTTTTGTATCGTGGAGAATACCGGCGAGATTGCTGCCCATGAGATTCAGGTGCGCTCCGCGAATGAAACCTCGGTGATTGTCACAGAGGGCTTGAATGTTGGAGATAAGGTGGTGCTTGCACCGCAAAGCGTGGAGTCTCTGGTGAAGTTACCCGAGGCGCTGGCCAAGGTGGATAAGAAGAAACGTAAGCCGATGAAATTTGCGGAGAATGTGGGAGCCCGATAAAAGGAACGGGATGTGTTGCCCACGATGAGCTCGGCAATCCGACTGATTGGTTTATGCAAGAACTATGATCTTGCAGGAGAGTCTCTTGCGGTGCTCAAGGGAATAGACTTGGATGTTCCGGAAGGCGATTACATTGCCATCATGGGGCCATCGGGATCCGGTAAAAGCACGCTGCTGAACCTCTTGGGCTGTCTGGATAAACCCTCCTCTGGCGAGTTTTACCTCGGCTCGGATAACGTGGCGCTTCTCAACGATGACCAGCTTGCCGCCATCCGCGCATTCCGTATCGGGTTCGTGTTTCAGTCTTATAATTTGATCCCGCAGTTGACGGTGGTGGAGAACATCGAGTCGCCTCTGGCCTATCAGGGCCCGATCACCGAGGAAGGCCGGGCGCGCTGCCTAGAACTCGCCGGACTCGTTGGTTTGGGGGATCGCCTTACTCACCGGCCGCAGCAGCTTTCTGGCGGCCAGCAGCAGCGTGCCGGCATCGCGCGCGGCCTTGCAAATTTGCCCCGCTATATTCTGGCCGATGAACCCACAGGCAACCTCGACTCCGTCACGTCCGGCGAAATTCTCGCGCTGTTAGAAAAGCTCAACGCTACGGGCAAGACCATCATTCTCGTTACCCACGAAGAGGAAGTCGCCGCGCACGCCCGCCGCATCGTGCGGCTGCGTGACGGTTTGATTCAGTCCGACACCCGGGTGCGGCCGGTAGAGGTCACCCCCGAGCCCTACGCGGACCAGGAGGTTCCAAGCAATTCCACCGGAATGTACGGAGCTTTGGTGCAATTGATGCGCACCGCTAATTTGGGTGTGAAAAACCTACTGCTGCATCCGCTGCGCTCTTTGCTGACGGTGCTGGGGATCTTCATCGGAGTGGCGAGCGTGATCTGGTTACTGGCCATCGGGGAGGGCATTAGCGCTAAGGCGCAGGAGCAGATCGCCGAGATGGGTGCTAACAACATCATTTTGAACACGGTGGCGCCCCCACCCCAGCAGGGAACCGCTCGGTATATGCGTTATGGCGTGACCGAAAATGATTACCTTCAACTCGCCGCTTCGGTGCCGTGCATCGAGAAAGTCATCCCCTTGCGCGAGCTGGTCAAACGTTCGTTCAGCTACGGGACGCGTCAGCTTTTCGGCCGACTCGTTGGCACTACCGCCGATTATCTGCCACTTCACAAATTGGAAATGGAACGCGGTCATTTCCTGACGCCAACAGACCTCGCCAACGGACATAAAGTCTGCGTGCTTTCGCCGGAAGTCGCCACGTTGCTTATGGGCTATGAAGATCCGCTGGGACGGGCCATTCATATTGGGGCTGATTTTTATACAGTGGTGGGGATTTTAAAGGGATTGCCCTCTTCGGTGGCGGCCTCGCCTGCGACATCTGGCGGTGGAGGGGCCGTCAAACAGGAAACAGCAAGGGACGTTTACATACCGTTAACCACCCTTTGGACACATGTTTACGAGTTTTATTCCCATACCGAAAGTGGAGTGCCCATCGCCACGCAGGTGACGTTATCGCTCACGGATTCAAGCAAGGTGATGGAAGCCGCGGACGTGGTGCGGCGGATCATGACGCTCAACCATCCGGCAGATGATTATACCATCACCGTACCGCTGGAGTTGTTGGAGCAGGCGCGCAACACGCGACTGATGTTCATCGCAATGATGGGGTTGGTGGCGGCAATTTCGCTGGTGGTCGGTGGAATCGGGATCATGAATATCATGCTGGCCACGGTGACGGAACGCACGCGGGAGATCGGGATACGGCGTGCCATTGGGGCGAGGCGGCGGGACATCACGCAGCAATTTTTGGTAGAGACCATCGTGTTATCCATCGGTGGCGGCTTGACTGGGGCGCTAGGCGGCCTCGCGTGTTCACCGATATTTGCCTTGGTTATGAAGTTCAGCAACAAGATGTTCCCCGCGGCCATCGCCGCGTTGCCGGACGTCGTCCGCACGATGGTTCCCATTATCGTGCCGTGGTCGCTGCCCCTCGCCTTCGGTATTTCCGTGGCTATCGGGATTGTCTTCGGCCTCTACCCCGCCAAGCGCGCCGCCCTGATGAACCCCATCGAGGCCTTGCGCCACGTGACATAGGAGCCGCGCGAAAGCCCGCCGCGCCGGGGAATCTTAAAAAAGCACGGCTTCCAAGGGGTATCTATTTCGCACAACTGATGCGGCTTGCCCGCTCCGTTACCCGCGAATCCTCACTAGCAAATCGCCCGCCTCAACGGCGTCGCCGACCTCGGTCAAGAGCTCTTCAACCACTCCGGCGGAGTGCGCGTAAAGTGTGGTCTGCATCTTCATTGCTTCCAGCGTTGCCAGCTTGTCTCCGGCGGCCACCTTGCTGCCAAGGGTGATGTGGAGTGCGGTGAGCATCCCGGGGATTGGCGCGCCGATTTGCAATGGATTCGCAGAGTCAGCTTTGACTCGCGCCTTGGTTTTCGGAGCGATAGTTTTGTCCACTACGACCGCTTCACGCGGCATGCCGTTGAGTTCAAAAGCCACCACGCAGCGACCGTCCTTGTCTGGGCCGGTGACGTTCATTAACTTGATGAAAAGCAACTTGCCTTCCTCAATCGGCACGGAAATTTCCTCCCCGAGCTTCAGCCCGTAGAAGAACGCAGGCGTCGGTAGCACGCTGGGATCCGAGAAGTCTTTTTGGAACTTCGCAAAATCGGCGAACACTTGCGGATACATCAGGTGTGAGTAAAGGTCGTCCTCTCCTGCGGGGCGGCCCGTCTTCGCTGCCACTTCGGCCGCTGTGGTTTTCAAGTCCACCGGCGTTGGCTTGAGGCGCTGGGGCTTTTCGCTGCCCAGCACCGCGCGCACCACGGCCTTGGGCCAGCCGCCCATCGGCGCACCCAGACCGCCGCCCAGCATGTCGCGCACGGATTCCGGATACGGAGTGCCCGGAGGCAAGTTCACCACATCCGCGGGTTTGATCCCGCGCGTGAACAAAAATAAGGCCATGTCGCCCACGACTTTGGAAGACGGCGTGACTTTCACAATATCGCCAAAGAGCTCGTTCACTTCCGCGTAAGTCCGCGCAATTTCTGGCCACCGCGCCGAGAGGCCCATGGAGGCGGCTTGCTCTTTTAAGTTTGTGAACTGACCGCCGGGCATCTCGTGTAAGTAAACCTCGGCCGAACCCGTCTTGGGCGCGGTGTCAAAGGGGGCGTAGAATTCACGGACCTTTTCCCAGTAATCGGAAAACTCGTTAAGCGTATCCAAGTCGAGGCCGGTGTCGCGTGGTGTGTGCTGTAAGGCGGCGACGACGGAGTTGAGATTGGGTTGAGAGGTGGAGCCACTCATCGAGGCGAGCGCGAGATCCACGATGTCCACGCCGGAATCACTGGCGCGAAGGACGGACGCCGCATTGATGCCCGAGGTGTCGTGGGTGTGGAAGTGGATCGGCAGCCCGATCTCGCTGCGGAGCGCCTTCACAAGGGCCTGCGCAGCGTAAGGGCGGCAGAGGCCTGCCATGTCCTTGATCGCCAGAAAGTGGGCGCCCATGCGCTCTAACTCCTTGGCCAACTTAATGTAATAGGCCAGCGCATACTTCGTGCGCTTCGGATCGAGAATGTCGCCCGTGTAACAAAGCGTCCCTTCGCAGACTGCGTGGGTTTTCTGTACGGCCTCCATCGCCGCCTTCAAATTTGACAAGTCGTTGAGCGAATCAAAGACCCGGAAAATATCGATGCCGGCTTCTGCGGAATGCTTAATAAAACCTGCGACCACGTTGGCCGGATAACTCGTGTAACCCACCGCGTTAGCCCCACGGAGCAGCATCTGGAAGCAGATGTTTGGCACCTTTTCGCGCAACACCCGCAGTCTCGCCCACGGATCCTCGTTGAGGAAGCGCATCGCGGTGTCGAAGGTCGCGCCGCCCCACATTTCCAGCGAAAACAACTCGCTTGCCCTGTGCGCCACGGCAGGCGCAATCGCAGCCATATCGAAGGTGCGCACGCGCGTCGCCATCAACGATTGGTGTGCATCGCGGAAAGTAGTGTCCGTGATGAGTAGGCGCTTCTGTTTGCGCGTCCATTCTGCAAAGCCTCGTGCACCAAGTTTTTGCAACAGCTGCCTTGTCCCGGGCTGCAGCGCTCCATTACGTGTGTAACTGGGGAGGGGGGCCGCCTGAAACGCGATGGAGGGCTTGTGGCCTTTCGCGTGCGGATTGCCGTTGACGATCACATTGCCCAAAAACGCCAGCAGTTTGCTCGCGCGGTCTCGCTTCGCCTTGAACGAGAAAAGCTCCGGCGAGGTATCGATCATCGTGGTGGTCGCCCCTCCTTCCTTGAATTGCGGCGAGTGGATCACGTTCTCCAAAAACGGGATATTTGTCTTCACTCCGCGGATGCGCATCTCTCTCAAACTGCGGTCCATCCGTTCCAGCGCCATGGGGAAAGTCGCGCCCGAGGCGGTGATTTTAACCAGTAACGAATCGTAAAAGGGAGTGATGACCGCCCCAGTATCGCCCATGCCGGCGTCCAGACGCACCCCGAAGCCACCTGCACTGCGGTAGGTGATGATTTTGCCGTAATTCGGCGTGAACTTGTTTTCGGGATCCTCGGTGGTCACGCGGCACTGGACTGCGTACCCCAGCCGCGGCACGGCATCTTGCGTGGGCAAGCTCAGTTCTGGACCATGGAGAGAGGCGCCCTGCGCGATCAGAATCTGGGAGCGGACCAAATCGATGCCCGTAATTTGTTCGGTAACAGTGTGCTCCACTTGAATGCGTGGATTCATTTCGATGAAAAACCATGACTTCGTATCGAGGTCATACAGGAACTCGACGGTCCCCGCATTATCATAACCGATCTCCTTTGCGATGCGCACGGCCGCCTCGCAAAGCTCCTCGCGAACCCGGTTATCCAGCCCCACGGAGGGCGCGATTTCCACGACTTTTTGGTGGCGGCGTTGCACCGAGCAATCCCGTTCGTGGAGATGCAGTACATTCCCGTGTCCGTCGCCTAGTATCTGCACCTCAATGTGTTTTGCCCTTGGAATGTATTTCTCCAAAAATACCGCTGAATTGCCGAAGGCGCGCTCCGCTTCTCCCTGAGCTTCCTCCAGAAGTGAGGCCAAATCCTCGGGCTTGCGTACGACGCGCATCCCGCGACCGCCGCCGCCAAATGCCGCTTTAATGATGAGCGGAAAGCCAATCTGCTTGGCGATTTTGAGCGCCTCGCTGCGGTTGCTCACGGGATCCTCGGTGCCGGGCAAGGTGGGAACCTTGAGTTTTTGAGTCAGGGCACGCGCCGCGACTTTGTCTCCCATTAATTCTAAGAGCTCGGGCTTGGGGCCGACAAAGCCGATTCCAGCTTTGGCACACGCCCGCGCAAAATGGGCGTTCTCGGAGAGGAACCCATATCCCGGATGGATGAGATCCACCCCTTTTTCCTTCGCCAGGGCAACAATACCATCAATGTCTAAATAAGCGCCCACCGGACCTTTACCTTCGCCAACGAGATAGGCCTCATCCGCCTTGAAGCGGTGCATCGAAAACCGGTCTTCCTGTGCGTAGATCGCCACGGTGCGCAAGCCAAGCTCTGTCGCGGCGCGCATGATGCGGATGGCAATCTCGGAGCGATTCGCGACGAGAAGCTTCTTGGGTGCGGCTGCTGCGTGTGTGGTTTGGGCCGCCGGGTGGGTGGATTTCTTACGAGCCATAAAAGTGGGAAGCGAGTAAACTCCACCCGCCGCCCGTTTGCCTAGTCTGATGATGCGTACGGTGCGTAAAAAGCGGTACTCACCGCGCCAATTCCACCGCCACCGGACAATGATCCGAGCCGCCCACCTCCGGCAAGATCCAGCTGCGCTGCACGCGTTCCGTCAATGCGGCGCTCACTAGAAAGTAATCGATGCGCCATCCGACGTTTCGTACCCGTGCATTGTTCATGGCGCTCCACCAAGTGTAATGTCCCCCCGCGGCTTCGAATTGCCGGAACGTATCAACAAAGCCCGCCTCTACCAGTGCGCTGAAACCGCTGCGTTCTTCCACAGTAAACCCATGGGTGCGAACGTTTTCCTTTGGCCTCGCGAGATCCCGCTCCTGATGGGCCACGTTAAAGTCTCCGCAACACACCACCGGCTTGCGTTCTTCCAAGCTGCGCAAGTACCCCAGAAATGCACGGTCCCATTCCTGGCGATACCCTAATCGCGCCAACTCCCGCTGTGCATTGGGTACGTACACGTTCACCAAAATGAACTTTTCAAATTCCAATGTCAGCACGCGCCCTTCTTGGTCGTGTTCATCCCGCCCAATTCCACGGCTGACGTTCAGGGGCGTCTCCCGTGTTAAAACTGCCGTACCCGAGTAACCCTTTTTTTGAGCGCTGTTGAAATACGCGGAGTAACCAGGCCACTGCGGTTCGACGTCACTCTCCATGCACTTGGTTTCCTGCAACGCCAACACGTCCGGATTTTCGGCGGCTAGGAATTCGAGAAAGTTTTTGCGAAGGACTGCGCGAAAGCCGTTTACGTTCCAGGAAATCAATTTCATGCTGTGGACAGTATTCCTCCCGACTCCGATGGGAGCACGCGAAATTCAATGCGGATTGATCCGTTGAAAGTTTGCGGGACGCTATTCACAGAATCTGGTATTGCTTGCGTGGACTAAACCTCGCAAAACATTCCCCCGCATGAGCACTCCGGAATTCCCCACTCAGCCCCCCCAGCCAACGCGGGACATCTTGCTGGACCGCGTCGAGGCCTACACCCGACTTGAACCCACCAAGGCTATCAGCGCTTCCTTTGGGATCGGAATCCTGCTGACGCTTTTACCGCTGGGCGGCCTCATCACGGGGGTAAGTCGGCTTATCTTTCTTATTGCAAGGCCTTTGCTGATGATTCTAGGAGTGGTTAAGATTGCCCAAGAACTCGAAGTGCGCCGGCCAAAGGCGCAGGAACACGAGCCCTCTGCCCCAGTTCTTTAGCCAGCTTTTGGCCCGTTAGCGGAATTTTTCCGATTAAACGCCGGGATTGCGCCGCGGTTTCAAAAGTGGGATGCGTGCCGGTTAGCGGCACACCACTTGGACGCATTTGATTGAGGCGAGCTGCCGCCCAAGCTTGCCATCCAGCGTGGAGCCCCCGAAACTCGCGGCCCGCTTTATGTCCGAGCTTTCCAAGACCTACGAACCCCAGGCAATCGAAGAAAAATGGTACGCCTCCTGGCTGGCCGGAGGGTGCTTTGACGCGCACCCCGAACGCGTCACGCCCGATCGCCCCGCCTACTCCATCGTCATACCGCCTCCCAATGTCACGGGCGTGCTCACGCTCGGGCACGTGCTCAACAACACCATTCAGGACATTCTCGCCCGCCGTGCACGGATGCAGGGCAAGGAAGTGCTTTGGTTACCGGGCACCGACCACGCCGGGATTGCTACCCAGACAGTTGTCGAGCGGACCTTGAAAAAGGCCGGTGAGATAAAGCATCGGGACGACTTGGGCCGAGAAAAGTTTCTGGAGAAAGTGTGGGAATGGAAGGAAAAACACGGCGGCATTATCATTCAGCAGCTCAAGAAGTTGGGGGCCTCATGCGACTGGAAGCGCGAGCGCTTTACCATGGATCCGGAGTACTCGGCTTGTGTGCAGCGCGTCTTCGCGGATCTCTTTGAAAAGGGCTCCATTTACCGTGGCAAACGCATGGTAAATTGGTGCCCGGTTTCCCGCACCGCGCTCTCCGACGAGGAAGTCATCATGAAGGCGCAATCCGGCATGCTGTATCATTTCCGGGTGGAAATCGCTGAGCGGCCCGGCACATTTTTGACCGTCGCAACGACTCGTCCCGAGACGATTCCCGGCGACACGGCCCTCGCGGTTAATCCAAAGGATTCGCGCTACAGCGAATTCATCGGCCTGCACGCGGTGCGTCCTCTGCCGGCAGAGTTGCCCCGCGAAGAACGCCTCATACCGATCATCGGAGATGAGCACGTGGAATTCGGCTTTGGCACCGGAGTGCTCAAAGTCACCCCGGCGCACGACAAGGCTGACTTTGAAATTGGTCAGCGCCACGGACTTGCGGCGCCAGACATCATGAACCCCGACGGCACGATGAATGCCCTCGCCGGGGTTGCCCTCGCCGGCAAGGACCGCTTCGAGGCGCGCAAAATCGCCGTCGCTTTGCTCACCGAACTCGGCCTGATGGAAAAGGAAGAGCCGCATCAAAACAACGTCGGCTTTTCGGAGCGCGCGGACGTCCCCATCGAGCCGCGCCTCAGCAGCCAGTGGTTTCTGCGCTATCCCTCGCAAGACGCGTCCCGCGAAGTCGTCAAATCCGGTAAGATGCGTTTCTTCCCGGAGCGCTGGACAAAGGTCTACGAACATTGGATGGAGCAATTGCAGGATTGGTGTATCTCGCGCCAACTCTGGTGGGGGCATCGCATCCCGGTGTGGTACTTCGCCGGAAGCGACTTGGCTGCTGCGCGCGCGGCGGTTGGTCACGAGGCTGCGCCCGAGGCGGTGCGGCAGTTGGAGGACGGCTCGATCGCGTACTGCGGATTAATTGCGCCAGCGGATCTTACGTATTGGCAACAGGATAACGACGTGCTAGACACTTGGTTTTCCTCCTGGCTATGGCCCTTCGCCACGATGGGCTGGCCCGAAGAGACCGCAACGCTCAAGGCTTTTTACCCCACCACGGATCTGGTGACTGGGCCGGATATTATCTTCTTCTGGGTGGCGCGCATGATTATGGCGGGATTTGAGTATCGCGGAGAACTACCGTTTCGAAATGTGTACTTCACGGGGATCATCCGGGACAAGCAGGGGCGCAAAATGTCCAAGTCCCTTGGCAACTCACCCGATCCTTTGGACCTCATCGCAAAGTTCGGCGCAGACGCTCTTCGCTTTGGGGTGATGCGCAGCGCGCCCTTGGGACAGGACGTCCTTTTTGATGAGAAGAACGTCGAGCTCGGCCGTAATTTCTGCACCAAGCTGTGGAACGCCGCGCGCTTTCGCCAAATGCAAGGCGGTGCACCCGAGGGAGAAATTCATTCGGACCTTCTCTCCACCGATGACAAATGGATTTTGTTGCGCTTGGACGGAGCAATCGCCGAAGTCTCCCACGCTCTGGACGAGTACCGTTTTTCCGATGCGGCGCAGGCGTTGTATCGCTTTTTCTGGAACGAATATTGCGACTGGTACTTGGAGGCCTCCAAGGCCCTGCTCAACGGCAGTGATGCAGCGCTGCGTGACAACACGCTGGCGGTCACGGACTTCGTACTTGCTCATACGCTCCGGTTATTCCACCCGTTTTTGCCCTTCATCACCGAAGAGCTCTGGCACGGCCTCGGATTTAACCAAGAGTTGCCCGCTGATCAGGGCGGCCACTCCCTCATGCAGGCACGCTGGCCGCTGCCTCTGGGTGAGGATTTCCGCGCCCACTATGGCCTCCTTCCAGAAGACGAGGCACGTGCGCAAGCCCGTTTTGACGTCGTCCTCGCGGGACGCGGCCTGCGGCGGGATTTCAATATTCCCTCCAACAAACGGGTGCCCTTCGTGCTCAAGGGTGAGGCGCCAGTTTCCGCACACGATGTGGAAGTGATCAAAATTTTGCTCAACGCCGAATCGCTGGAAGTGGCTGGGAATATTTGGGAACCGACTCGTGGGACGCCTTCCTCCTTGACGCCTCTTGGCCACTTGTACCTGCCGTTAAACGGGCTGGTTGACGTGGCCGCGGAACGCGAGCGACTTGGGAAGGAGATTGCCAAAATAGAACAGGAGTTGTTGAAGGTGCGCACCAAGCTCTCCAACGAAACATTCGTCAGTGGCGCACCAGAGGCTGTCATAACGGAGCACCGGCAGCGCGAATCCGACTGGCAGGACAAACTGGGCGAGATCCGCCGTGTGGCCGCGGCACTGGCAGACTGATCGAAGCGCGTCGCACTTTTCCATTTCTTCACAGCTCCCCGGTCCTAGAATCAAATCATGTCGCCCATTGAAATGCTGCTTGCCCAAAATCGAAATTGGGCGGCTGAGACTTCCGCCCGCGATCCGGAGTTCTTTTCCACCTTGGCCGAACAGCAGTCCCCGGATTATTTGTGGATCGGGTGCTCAGACAGCCGGGTGCCTGCCAACCAGATAGTGGGTCTGATTCCGGGGCAGATTTTTGTGCATCGCAATGTGGCCAACGTTGTGGTGCACACGGACTTAAACTGCTTAAGCGTGATGCAGTTCGCCATTGATGTGCTGAAAGTGAAGCACGTTCTGGTGGTGGGTCATTATGGGTGCGGTGGCGTGATCACCGCCTTGCGGGGACAGCGTTTAGGCTTGATCGACAACTGGTTGCGACACGTCCAGGACGTGCGTCAAAAGCATCTCGCTTTGCTGGAGGCGGTTCCAGACGAGGAAGACCGGGCCAACCGGCTTTGCGAGCTTAACGTCATCGAGCAGGTCATGAACGTTTGCGAAACCACCATCGTTCAAGATGCCTGGTTGCGGGGTCAGGAACTGAGCGTCCACGGCCTAGTGTACGCGCTCAACGACGGCGTGATCCGCGATCTGGAGGTGTGCATGGCAGCCCTAGACGACATCCAGCCGGCCTACGCGCGCGCGCTGAGTCTAGTGCGCTCCGGGGTGGTTTCGGAGTAGTGGGGCTGCTCCGCGTGGCTGGGGGTTATTGACTTGGTAAAGGAATCATCACCACCGGAAGGCTGGCTGCGCCGCGAGCGCTGTAGCCTCGGACCCACGATGTTGTTCCGCTTTGAACACAGACACCGCGAAATTCCCTCCGGAAAGAATTTCCCAAAGATGTGTCCGAGTAATTAGCGAGAAATGTGCCGTCTAAAGGAGTGAACCTCAGCGAGATTTTGAGAGAATTATAGTTAGAGTAAAATGTTGTAGTGCTGTTGGTTGCAGAAAGGCGAAAGACGTTCGCATCGAGGGTTCCAATATAAACAATCCGATCCAACCCAGATACAAAAGGTCCTAAAACCCCGCTTTTGGCCGGAGGTGTCCACGAGGAAAGGACCGTTCCCAAAATCCCGTCAAACTCTGCCGAGGACGTCGTCCCGCCTTGAATATTCACTGTTTTGGAAGCGCGGTACCATTTCAACGAACCAAAATTTGCCTGCCCGGGAACGACTTGCAGGCTGCCGCGAAACTTGAAATTCGGCACGCCCGTGGTGAGTCGTTGAGAGAACAAAGGCAACACATTACGGCCGCCCTCGGCACTCGGAGTAAAGGATGCCACCACACTCACGCCATCTGCCAGGCGAGCGAGGGCGGTGCAGAGTCTGCTATTCGCGAGGTAGTTGACCGTCATGTAGCCGCATCCTTTGAGCGTGTCGCTGTAGGCAGTCCCCACGTAGGGAGGATCGAACGAAGCGGTGTACTTCGCATCCAAAACAGGCCCAGCTAGATCCCGCGCTGCCATCAATGTGCTTGAGGCGTTCTCCGTACGAACACTTAAATTCGCATCCGTACCATCAAGCTTACATACCACGATACCCAGAGACCCACTCGTTGGACCATTGCGCCGGAGGTGGATTCGTACGCGGATGGGGGTAGTAGCCTTGGTATCGAGATGAACCACGCATTCGCTTTCGGAGGTTGAACCGGCCACCGGCAGCAATCGTCCTGTAAAAGCGAAAGTGCGATCATAGCATTGTAGTTGTCCGCTTAGTGTTCCCCGGGAAGTAGTCGCCACATGCCAGCGGCCTAGGATATTGCGCTGGATATCACGGAGCAAACCCTCGTCGGAAGCCACGGGGAAGGCGGTCGAAAGAGTTCCGGAAATGACCTCGGAACGGATCCGGATGGAGTTGACGACTATGGGGATTTTCGGGCGGATGTTTACATCTTCCAGCAGTGGATTCATGCCGAGAAGCGCCATGACCTCAGTGGAAGGCGCCACTAATTCCCGCGTTGGATCATTCAACGCAGTCAGAACAGTTCCGCCGCTGATTAAGAAACCCAGTTGAGCATGCTTTTCATCAAGGTCAGGCCTGTTGCCTGTAAACATTATGAAGAACTGACTGCCCGTGGTCGCAGTTCCACCCGAATTAGCCATGGAGAGCACTCCGGCCGCGTGTTTGCGCAGAGGGAAATTCACCTGATCGACGGGATCGTTGGATATGGAGTATTCAGGGCCGTGCGTGCCGTATAAATTGGAGACGCTTTCTTCAGCGACCGTTCCAGGATCCCCGCCTTGGGCCATGAAGTTTTTGATCAAACGGTGAATCTTAGTTCCATCATAAAAATGGCTGTCTGCCATATACTTAAAATTGGCCACAGCGATCTGGCTGCTGTCGCGATACAGCTCAAACTCCATGGTACCCTCACTGGTGACCACGGTCGCAATCTCGCGGACATCGGCGAGGGCAGAGAAATTGCCGAGCCCTACCAGCAGCCACAAAGTCACGAAAACCGTCCGTAAGGGGGAAGAGGACATACGCTTTAGATAGCAGATCTTATTCCATTTGGCGTCAAGAGATAGCCATCCAAGGGGGGGGCAGTTAGGGTGAAACAATCACAGCACGATGTTCACTAGCTTGCCCGGGACGACGACGATCTTGCGGATCGTCTTTCCCGAGGTCCATTCCTGGACCTTGGGGCTGGCCAGCGCTGCCGCCTCGATTTCCTCCGGCATGGCGTCCCGCTTGACCGTAAGCTTGTCGCGGAGCTTGCCGTTGATCTGGACGATCAACTCAAGCTCGTCTTCCACAAGTGCTTCCGGGTCAAACGCGGGCCATGGTTGGTCCGCCAACTGTCCTGGAGAGCCCGTGCGCTGCCAGAGTTCTTCAGTGAGATGCGGGGCAAAAGGATTGAGCAGTTGCAACAGCGTGCGCACGGCGGACACTGGGCGGGGATTGGCCCCGGTGAAGGCGTTGACGAAAATCATCATCTGTGAAATCGCCGTATTGAACGACAGCGTCTCGATGTCTTCGCCCACCTTCTTGATGGTCGCGTGCAGCACTTTGCGCTGAGGCTTATCCAACTGCACGTCGCTCAACGCCGAAGAGCCCACCCACTCGCCCGCTTGATTTTCCTCCAAAACGAGCCGCCACACCCGCGCCAGAAAACGCGACACCCCCTCCACTCCCGCAGTGCTCCAGGGCTTCATCTGCTCCAGCGGCCCCATGAACATCTCGTAGAGCCGGAAGGCGTCCGCCCCGAATTCTCCAATGACGACATCCGGGTTGATGACGTTGCCACGGCTCTTGGACATTTTCTGGCCGTCTTCTCCTAGTATAATGCCTTGGTTGACAAGCTTTTGGAATGGCTCAGGAGTGGACAGATGCCCCAGATCAAACAGCACCTTGTGCCAAAACCGTGCATACAACAAATGCAGCACCGCATGTTCCGTCCCGCCTACGTACAAGTCCACGCCGCCCATCTTTGGGGATGCCGAGTCCGAGCCCATCCAGTAGCGCTCCACCTCGCGGCTAATAAACCGTTCGCCGTTGGCCGGATCGCAGTACCGCAAATAGTACCAGCACGAACCCGCCCATTGCGGCATCGTATTGGTTTCTCGCACAGCAGTTTCACTATAACGGACCCAGTCCTTCGCCTTGGACAGTGGCGGCTCGGGTGTGCCGGTTGGCCGGAAATCCTCTAGCACCGGCGGGGTCAAGGGCAGCTCGCTTTCGGACAAAGCGTGGTGGCGTCCACCTTCCCATATTACTGGAAAGGGTTCACCCCAATAACGTTGACGGGAGAATAACCAGTCCCGCAGCTTAAACTGAATTGTGGCTTTGCCCTGACCCTGAGCCTCCAGCCAGCGCGCCATGGAATGCTTTGCCTCAGGCGTCGACATTCCGTTAAGGAAGCCGGAGTGGATGGCGGTACCATGCCCCGTGAAGCCCTGCCATTCTTGTCCGGCGGGCGGCTCCACGACCTGTCGCACAGGCAGCTCAAATTTCATCGCAAACTCATAATCCCGAGTATCATGCGCTGGAACCGCCATGATGGCTCCCGTCCCGTATCCCGTCAGCACGTAGTCGGCAATCCACACGGGAATACGCTCTCCGTTGACCGGGTTAATCGCGAAGGCGCCGGTGAACACTCCGGATTTATCCTTGGCCAAATCGGTGCGTTCCAGGTCGCTCTTGGAGCGACAGTTTTCTTGATAAGCCTGCACGGCAGCTTTTTGTGCTGAAGTTGTAACTTCCTCTACTAGTGTATTTTCAGGTGAAAGTACCAGATAGGTGGCGCCAAAGAGCGTGTCCGGGCGTGTGGTGAAGACGCGCACCTTGGTGGAAGTTCCCTCAAAAGCGAAGCTGACCTCGGCCCCCTCTGAGCGGCCGATCCAATTGCGTTGCAGCAATTTAATGGAGTCCGGCCAGTCCAGGCCGTCGAGCTCTTCGATGAGGCGGTCCGCGTAAGCTGTGATGCGCAACATCCACTGGCGCAAGGGCCTGCGTTCGACAGGGTGGCCCCCGACCTCACTTTTTCCATCGATGACCTCTTCATTGGAAAGCACCGTACCGAGAGCGGGACACCAGTTTACGGGCGCCTCAGCCACGTACGCGAGGCGCACGCTGTCAGGATCCTCGCCTGTGAAGGTGGCAATGGGCTCGGCGCGCCGGGAGACGGGGTTGAGCCAGGAGTTGTAGAGCTGGAGAAAGATCCACTGTGTCCAGCGGTAGTACTTTGGATCGGTGGTGTTTACCTCGCGCTGCCAGTCGTAGGCGAAGCCGATGCGCTTGAGCTGCGCCCTGAAGTTGTCGATGTTATGCGCCGTGGTAACCGCCGGATGCTGCCCGGTCTTGATGGCATACTGCTCAGCGGGTAGCCCAAAGGCGTCCCAGCCCATAGGATGAAGCACGTTGAAGCCGGACATCCGTTTGTAGCGGGCGAGAATGTCGGTGGCGGTGTAACCCTCGGGATGGCCGACGTGAAGCCCGGCGCCGCTCGGGTAAGGGAACATGTCGAGCACGTAGTACTTGGGCTTGGACGGATCAAACCCCGGCTCGCCCGGGTTAAGGGCGTGAAAGGTGGATTGACTCTCCCAGTGGTGTTGCCACTTGGCTTCGATAATGTCGAAGGGATACGGCTTGCGGCGTTCGGTGCTCATCAGTGTAAAAAGGGGTCGGCACACTACGCAGAGTCTGCGCAACCTTCTAGCCTCAGTTTTGTCAGCCACCAGACCCTACCTTTTACTTCGCCCATGCAATCGCTCGTTGTCGCCACCAAAAACGCCCACAAGACTCAGGAAATTCGCGCCGTGCTCGCGGGCCTTTTTGAGGTGAACGATCTTTGTTCACATCCGGAAATCCTTGCGCCAGAAGAAACAGGGAAGACGTTTTCCGAAAACGCCGTGCTCAAAGCCCTCGCCGCCTCCTTCCATTTTCCAGGTTGGATTCTGGCTGATGACTCCGGCCTGAGCGTCGACGCGTTGCAGGGCGCGCCCGGTGTTTTCTCCGCCCGGTACGCCGGCGCCAACGCAACGGATGCCGATAATCGGGCCCGACTTCTCGCTGATCTCTCGCTGTTTCCGGAGCCCGCCCAGCGCAGGGGTCGTTTTCACTGCGTACTCGCTTTGGCCCGAGCTGGGGAAGTGCGCGGTATTTTTCAAGGCGTGGTCGAAGGAACTCTATTGGACCAAGAACAGGGAGGGGAGGGTTTCGGTTACGATCCCTTGTTTGTACCCGACGGATATAGCGATTCCTTTGGAGTTCTGCCTGCCGAGGTTAAAAATGCGATCAGTCACAGGGCCCGCGCGCTGGCAGCGTTCCAGCAGTGGATTGGCTCACAGCAGGTTCTGGAATAAACTGCCGCTGCGACGCATTTGCGCCAGATCTACCCTTCCATTTGACGAGGAAGCACCCTCTGAACCACATTAGCCGTCTACCTCAAATGAAAGTCATCATCTTATGCGGCGGTCAGGGCACCCGGTTACGGGAGGAAACGGAATTTCGGCCCAAACCCATGGTTCCAGTGGGCGGAAGGCCGATTCTTTGGCATATCATGAAAACCTATGCGCACTATGGGGTTAAGGACTTTATTTTGTGCCTTGGCTACAAGGGGGACATGATTCGGGAGTACTTTCACAATTACCTCTGGAACACTTGCGACGTCACCTTGAGCCTAGGCCGCCGCCCTGCGGTTCATTTTCACAACAGTCACGAAGAGGAGGACTGGAATGTGACTTTGGCTAACACCGGTGAGCTCTCGATGACCGCCTTCCGGGTTAAAGAGGTACAACGTTATATTCCTGCAGGGGAACCATTTTTACTTACATACGGGGACGGTCTTTCGACCATCGACATTGCTGCGAGCATCGCGTCCCATCGCGAGGCTGGGAAGATCTGCACCCTCTCCGCCGTCCATCCGGCGGGCCGTTTCGGTGGACTGCGCATCGAGGATGACG
>CALQFT020000018.1 GCA_943329925.2 Opitutus sp. GAS368 | reverse complement strand
GCACCTTTGTTTTTTATGAAGACGTCAAACCACTTTTGGACAAGGGCTTGATTAAGGGGGGAAGTCTCGAGAATGCGGTGGTCGTCAAAGGGGACTCACTTTTGAGCCGCGAGCCCATGCGGTTTGCGGACGAATTTGTCCGGCATAAGGTCCTAGACATCATCGGTGATCTGGCCCTCTTTGGAAGGGCCATCAAGGGCCATGTGATCGCCATTAAGCCCGGCCACGGAGCCAACGCGGAGCTCACCCGCGCGGTGGCAAAGCAATTCGCCAAGGCCATGGCGATGGTCCCCCCTGTAGTCACGCCAAAGGGAGGCTCGGTCATGGATATCAATGACGTGATGAAGCTCTTGCCTCATCGTTATCCTTTCCTGATGGTGGACCGCATCGTCAGCTTCGGTGGGGATACGCACTGCACCGGGGTGAAATCAGTGACAATCAACGAGCCGTTCTTTCAGGGTCATTTTCCCGGCCAACCCATTATGCCAGGCGTGTTGCAGCTTGAAGCCATGGCGCAGGTCGGCAGCGTTCTTATGCTCAACAAACCGGGTAATGCCGGGCGCATCGGCTACTTCATGAGCGCCGATGCAGTGAAGTTTCGCAAGCCAGTGGTGCCCGGAGATACCCTGTTTATCGAAGTGGAGTTGGTGCAGCAGAAGCGCAATATTGCCAAGGCCCGCGCCCGTTGTCTGGTCAACCAAGAGGTTGTTTCCGAAGCCAATTTGATGTTCGGTCTGGTGGATCGCTAGTCGGAGATGCTGCGGAATATAAAGTCTAGCATAACTATTTAATCAGTAACGCGTTGAATATTCATCCTACTGCCGTAATTGATCCTTCGGCCCACATCGGGGAAGGCTGCGAAATTGGTCCCTTTTGTGTGATAGGAGCCGGCGTGCGGTTGGGTGAGGGCTGCTGGTTGCAGGGCCACGTGACGGTGATGGGGCCTTCGACGTTCGGTTCGGGCAATAGACTTTTTGCGTATTGTTCTCTCGGGCAACAGACTCAGGATCTGAAGTATGCCGATGAGCCTACTTATCTGGAAGTTGGCGACGAGAATACATTCCGGGAGTTTGTGACGGTGAATCGAGGCACTGCTCCGGGGGCTCGGACGAAGCTAGGGAATGGCGGGAATTTCCTAGCTTACAGCCACATCGCTCATGATTGCACGGTGGGTGATCGCGTGATTTTTTCCAACAACGGCACCATCGCCGGCCATGTGGAGGTCGGGGACCACGCCGTCATTGGCGGGCTCACGGCGGTGCACCAGTTTTGCCGCATCGGAGCGCACGCCATTACCGGTGGTTGCTCCAAAATTGTTCAGGACGTGCCTCCTTATATGATCGCCGATGGCAATCCGGCGGAGGTTCGCGGCATCAATAGGGTGGGGCTCGAGCGCATGGGCTTCGGGCCCGAGTCGCTTAAACTTCTGAAAGAGGCGTATCGTATTCTGTACCGTAGTGCGCTGAATTTGCATCAAGCCGTTGAGCGTTTGCAGGCGGAATTACCTGACACTCCTGAGCTTTTGCGTTTAGTGGAGTTTCTGAATTCGAGCAGCCGCGGAGTGATTCGTTAAGCCGCGCCCTGCGTGAAGCTCGACAGCTCCATGTAGATTGGCTGGTGAGGCTGGGGGGGCGTTGATTATTTTGAAAAAAGTTGCTGTTCTCCCCCTTGCACCTTCGCCCAGTGCGGTCCATGTTCAAGGGGTGACTTTCAAAGCACATCAACGGCCGCTTGGTTATCTCGTTTGGTGGTTAACCCGTTTGGTGGTTATCCCGTTTGGTTCTCCCCCAGTCTTGTCTTGGTACTTGCCTGGGTTCAGGTGGACGCGTCAGGTTGCAGTGGAGCTTAAGCAATTCTTCAAAAACATTACGTCAGCAATACGCCATTTTCATCAAGAGTTCCACGCTTCGGCGTGACACTGTTTTTCCCCTTAACTTAGGATTTTAAATTTACCGCTATGATGAACAACTTTACTCCCCGCGCCCAGCAAGTGCTGGCACTCGCCCGCAAAGAGGCGGATCGTTTCAACCACAACTACGTGGGAACCGAGCACCTTTTGTTGGGCCTCATTAAGCTGGGCCAGGGCGTCGCCGTCAACGTCCTCCAAAAGATGGGCTTGGATCTGGAAACCGTCCGCAGCGAAGTTGAAAAACAGGTGGGTTCCGGCCCGGAAACCAAAATGGTCGGCAACATCCCTTACACCCCCCGGGTAAAAAAAGTGCTGGCGCTGGCTGGAAAAGAGGCCAAGTCCCTTAACCATTCTTACGTGGGTACCGAGCACATCCTTCTAGGGCTTCTCCGCGAAGGGGAGGGCGTCGCCGCGCGCGTGCTCAAAAATCTGGAAGTCGACATCGAGCGGACCCGGAACGAAATCCTCAAGGAATTGGATCCCAACTACACTCCCGCCGAGGGAGAAGGCGAATCCGGCGGAGGCGCTCCGGAGCCAGCCGCAGCAGGAGGTTCCCGTCGCGATAGCAAGACTCCCGCACTTAAGGCGTTCGGGCGAGATTTGACCGAGATGGCCCGCAAAGGAGAGGTGGATCCAGTCATCGGTCGCGAAAGCGAAATCGAACGCGTCATTCAAGTGCTCTGCCGCCGCACCAAAAACAATCCTGTGCTCATAGGGGAGGCCGGCGTGGGCAAAACGGCGATCGTCGAGGGGCTAGCTCAGGAAATCTCCAACGGCAATGTGCCCGAATTGCTCCGAGACAAGAAAGTCATCACGCTGGATCTTGCCCTGATGGTGGCCGGCACAAAATACAGGGGTCAGTTTGAGGAGCGCATCAAGGCGGTGATGGATGAGATCCGCAGGACCAAGAACGTGATTTTGTTCATCGACGAGTTACACACTATCGTCGGCGCGGGCTCGGCGGAGGGCGCGATGGATGCATCCAACATCATCAAGCCGGCGCTCAGCCGCGGTGAGTTGCAGTGCGTCGGGGCGACCACTCTCAATGAGTATCGCAAGTACATTGAGAAGGATTCCGCTCTGGAGCGCCGCTTTCAACAGGTGAAGGTGGAGGCGCCCAGCGTAGAACAAACCATCCAGATTTTGAAGGGGTTGCGCGGAAAATACGAAGCCCATCACAAGGCCCGCTACACTGACGAGGCTCTCGAGGGAGCCGCCAAGCTCTCCGACCGTTATCTTACCGGCCGTTTCCTTCCGGACAAAGCCATCGATATCATGGACGAGGCTGGCGCCCGCGCTCGGATTGCCTCCATGACGCGCCCGCCGGATGTCAAAGAAATCGAGCGTGAAATCGAAGAGATTCGCGCTCAGAAAGAAGGCTCCATCAAGGCGCAGGACTTTGAAAAAGCGGCAGCTTTGAGGGACACTGAAAAACGTGCCAAAGAGAAGCTTGAGCAGATCCTCACCGAATGGCGCGCCCAGAGGGAGGAGAAAGAAGTAATTGTCGGGGAGGATGATATCATGCACGTCCTTTCAAAGTGGACGGGCGTTCCGCTCAGCCGGATGGAGCAGGCAGAAACAGCCAAGCTTTTGAAGATGGAAGAGGAGTTGCGGGGCAAGGTGATCGGTCAGGAGGAGGCTGTGGTGGCCATCTCCAAGGCGCTTCGCCGCTCTCGAGCGGATTTGAAGGATCCCCGGCGGCCGATTGGCTCCTTCATATTCCTCGGGCCAACTGGGGTGGGTAAAACTTTTCTGGCGCAGAGTCTCGCTGAATTTATGTTTGGTGACCGGGACTCGTTGATTCAAATCGACATGTCCGAGTACATGGAGAAGTTCACCTCTTCGCGCCTAATTGGTTCTCCTCCTGGATACGTCGGGCATGAGGAGGGGGGGCAATTGTCCGAAGCCGTTCGTCGACGTCCGTATTCGGTGGTTTTGTTTGATGAAATCGAAAAGGCGCACCCGGATGTGATGCATCTTTTGCTCCAGATTTTGGAGGAAGGGAAACTCACGGATTCGCTTGGGCGCAAGATCGACTTTCGTAATACGATCATCATTTTAACCTCCAACATCGGCGCAGAGCTGATCAAACGACAGGGAGTGATGGGCTTTGGAGCCACACAACGTGACGACACAAAGTACGATGTGATGCGCGATAAAATCTTGGAAGAAGCCAAGAAGACGCTCAAGCCGGAGTTTATCAACCGACTGGACGACTTGATTGTGTTCCATCCGCTGGCGAGGCCCGAGCTGATCCGGATTGTGGACTTGGAGATCACCAAGGTGGTGGACCGAGTCAAGGCCAAGGATATTTCCATTGAGCTGGACGAGACTGCGAAGGTTTTCCTTGCGGAAAAGGGATATGATCCCGACTACGGAGCGCGCCCGATGCGGCGGGCTGTGGAGCGTTATCTTGAGGATCCGATGGCGGAGGAGTTGCTGCGTGGCAACATCAAGGCAGGGGACACGGTTAAAGTGTCTGCTGTTGACGGAAAGATGGAATTTCATGTTCCAGAAAAGCCTCTCGAGGATGTGGCTCCTGCGGAGACTCTTTCCTAGAAGTGAAACGTTGAGTGCCCAGCTTGGGAGCGAACCTAATGCTGGGCGGGCAGAGCTCCGAAGTGTGTAGTGTGGTGTTTTTTTATTGAGTGATTAATTGTTGATTTCCAATTATTTGTGATTTGTTTAAGGGAGATGCCTGTGTGTTTTTAGCGTTGATTGGGTGTTCTTTGAATTCAAATCGTGACATGGAGGGGCAGCGTAAGGGCCTTGGGCTTGAAGGTGCCGAGAGAGGTGGCGCATCCCTTATGCGTTCCGACGAAGTGAACCGCCGCTCCGCTCCCCGCCCTTCCAGGCCAGGCCAGGCCAGGCCAGGCCATCGTATGCTGGGAAATCTCTGGCTTTTAGGGGTTGGCTAAGTTTGCGGGCCTTGGAATTTGAGTCGGTGAGTTGGCCAGCCGTTTAGGGCAAAGGTTTCATCCGTGGGTAAAAAGATCAGGGAGGGAGAGTGGGAGAGTCAGTGCTTTTGTTTCGTCAACGATCGTGCCCTATGGGAAGTTTGGGCATCATTATCCCCCAATGAGCGCCCCATATGCCGTCAGCTTTTTTCCAAAACTAAGGAAGCTCTTCTCAAAGAGGTCTCGTGGTATGAGCGTCGCTGGGTGGCTGATTTTTTTTGCTGCCGAAGTGCAGGCGCTCACGCCCTTGGTTGAGACAAAGATGCGACTGATCCGAGAAACGGACGCTCTTCCAGCGAAGCAGGAGCTCGCTGGGTTTCATGTGCCGGAGGGTTTCAAGATCCAACTTTTCGCAAGCGAACCCATGATCGAAAAGCCGATCAACATGGCTTTCGACGATCAGGGCCGCCTCTGGGTGTCGAGCACCTCAGAATATCCCTACGCAGCCAGTCCGGAGCGCTGGGCGGACCCACAAGGCTCCAGAGTGCAAGACAGCAGGGACGCCATCAAGATACTCGTCGATACAGACGGAGACGGCACCGCCGACACGGTGCTCGATTTTGCCGACGGCCTCAACATCCCCACCGGGGTGCTTCCCTGGCACAAGCCCGAACATAAGGCCGGTTGCATCGCCTGGAGTATTCCAAATATCTGGTATTTCGCAGATACCACCGGAAGCGGTAAGGCTGACCATCGGGAGATCCTCTTTGGGCCCCTTGGTTACGAAAAAGACACCCATGGCATGTGCAGCAGCTTTCGTTTGGGAGCGGATGGTTGGGTTTATGCAACGCATGGCTTTAACAACACCTCCCACCTCAAGGCCAAGGACGGTTCCTCCGTGGATTTGCATTCAGGCAACGTGTTTCGTTTCCGCCCCGATGGCTCACGGGTGGAGCTTGTCGCCGCGGGGCAGGTGAATCCCTTCGGCTTGTGTTGGGACAAACGTGGAAACCTCTATAGTACAGACTGCCACAGCAATCCGCTTACTCAGATTTTGCGGGGCGCTTTTTATCCCAGCTTTGGAAAGCCAGCCGATGGACTGGGGTTTGGCCCGGTGATGTGCGAACACAGCCACGGCAGCACTGGATTGTGTGGCGTAGTCTATATCGACGGCGGCATTTGGGGGCCGGAGTGGGACGACCACATGATCCTCGGCAACTGCGTCACCTCCAAGGTTAACCATGACCTCATTCACTTCACCGGCACCACTCCGAAAGCGGAGGAAAAACCTGATTTTATCACAAGCGATGACCCTTGGTTTCGGCCGGTAGACCTCCAGCTCGGGCCTGATAACGCCCTTTATATCGCGGACTTCTATAACAAGATTATTGGCCACTACGAGCTGCCACTCGATCACCCCGGGAGAGACCGCACCCGTGGTCGCATTTGGCGCGTGGTCAAATCTGGCGCGTCCCGACTGGTAGCGAAACCGGTGGTGAGAGTTCGAACTATCGAAGAACTCGCCTCGGCGGACCCTTTTGTCCGGCGGGCCGCCGCCGCATGGATCTCGGAGCGGCCCTCGGTGGAGGCGTTGCAACCTTTGTTCGAGGCTTTGACCAACGAAAACCCGGAGGATTTGCAGCTTGTTCACCAACTCCGCATCGCCCTGCGGGACGTGCTCAAAATAGACGGAGCCTTCGCGCGCCCGGAGTTGTCGGAGAATGCGGCGCTTTTACTCGGCATAGCACCCGCCGTTCCGACGGCCGATGCAGCCCGTTACGTCGTAGATCATTGGAAAGAAAGCGCTACGCCAGCCTCCGTGCGTTTGGAACACGTCGCCCGCTACGGCGACTCGGCGGCACTTGCCGGAATTGTTACGGTGGTTCGTGGCGAAACGGAGGCGGATCCAACCCTTCAGCTCGCGTCAATCTCTTCGCTCCGTAATGGGCTTCTTGAACGCGGACTGAAGTTGCCTCCAGCAGTTTTGGACTGGACGGTTTGTCTGGCCCAACAACTTCTCGTGGACTTTTCCACGCAGCCCGCCGATTGGATCTCCAACCCCCATCCTGAACAGCCTACAGGAGACACTCCTTGGTGCCTAGACTCCCGCAAAACAGCCGATGGTGCGGAGGTTCAGGTGTTAAGCAGTTTGGACCGCACCCGCAAGTCGCCGGAACGTTTGACCGGCGTCTTGCGCAGCCGAGTGTTTGCGGCGCCCAAACGCCTTGCGTTTTGGGTGTGCGGCCATCGGGGGACACCGGAGGGTGCCGCACACGACAAAAACGTCGTGCGGTTATGGGCCGGTGGCAAAGTTATCCGACAGGCTTTTCCTCCACGGAAAGACGTTTTGCAGAGAGTGGAATGGGATCTTGCCGAACATGCAGGCGAGCCGGTTGAACTGGAACTGGTTGATGGAGACGCGGGTAACTCCTACGCATGGCTGGCGGCCGGCGGCTTTGATCCCGCGGTTCTGGAGGTCGCTGGGTTCGGCGCAACGGAAAAGCGCGCGAAAAACCTAAAGGTGCTTGCCGGCTTCTTACGCGGCGAAGGTCCGGTTAATTTGCGTGATCGGCTCGCCGTTTATCTGCCCAGCTCCACAGGTATGCCAACCCCCGCCAAGCCCCGTCCCGAGTTGGATGCGCTGATTAAAGACCGCGTGGCCACATTTGCAAAAGCACCTGGCGACCCAGCCCAGGGAGCTCTCGTTTTTGAAACGCAGTGCGCTGTCTGCCATCAGATTAAAGGTGCAGGCTCGCTTGTCGGGCCCCAGCTTGACGGCGTAGGGAGTCGTGGAGCAGAACGACTTATTGAAGATGTTCTGGACCCTGACCGCAACGTCGACACCCATTTCCGGCTTCACGTCCTAACCCTTCGCGATGGCGCAATGTCAGTGGGGTTTGTTCGAGGAGAGGTGGGGCAGCTCAAAATTTTGGTAGATGCCGCGGGAAACGAGTTGCGCTTGGCTAAGGGCGATATCGTTGAGGACAAAGAGTTGCCTCAGTCTCCGATGCCGTCGGTGTTTGGCCAGAGTATTGATCCCGCCTCGTTTCAGAATTTGATAGCCTGGCTTTTGAAAAACTAGGATTCAGACGGCCCAGGATTTCAAACCGTGTTTTGAAGGGGTTCTGGGGCGTGCGGAAGCGTTGGCCTTTGGGTTGCAGCCGAGGGCAAGAAGGTTGGGGATAAGAAATGCCCGAGCCCACAGAGGAAAGCCGGACGGGGCTGCGTAAAAGTAGTTTGGTGTTGGGGCGGCCTTGCTGAATCTTGTGAAAATGGGGGCTTTCCCACGGCCTGCTTATGTCTAGGTTTTGTATTGTGAACATTTCCCCATCTGAACTTGCCAGACGGCCCGCGGGGCCTGCGGATCTTGAGATCAAGGATACGCAGCTTATTTTTAATCGTGTATGGAAACAGCTCGAACTGGACTACGGCCGCGAGCATCTACGCTTTCCAAAGGAATTGATCTTGCTGGGCGGCGCGCCCGGGGCAGGTAAGGGCACAAACTCAGACTTCATTCGGGAACTGCGCGATATTACGGCGGAGCCCATAGTGGTCAGCCAGTTGCTGAATACGCCGGAGGCGCTTAAAATTAAGGCGAAAGGCGGGATGGTCGGGGACGCCGAAGTGGTCAGTATTCTGTTCCGAAAGCTCCTCGAGCCCGATCAACAAAACGGGGCGATTTTGGATGGATTTCCCAGAACGCGGGTGCAGGTGGAGTGTCTTAAAATGCTCTTTGACGAAATGTCAGCGCTGCGTCGCCAGTTTTCGGACACCCCGGAAGCCTCGCATTTCAAACAGCCGATTTTTCACATCATGGTTCTCTTTGTGGATGAACTTGAAAGTGTTGCAAGGCAGTTGAAGCGCGGGCGCCAGGTGATTGCGCACAACGCCGAAGTGGAGCGTTCCGGGGTGGGGGAACTGCTGGAGGAACGTGCGACGGACTTCAATGAAGCGCTGGCACGCAACCGTTATTCTGTCTTCAAGGAGCAGACCTATGACGCCTTGGTCTCACTCAAGAAGATATTCCATTATCACTTCATTAATGCGCAGGCACCGCTGGAACTGGTGCGCAGCAATATTGTCCACGAACTCGAGTACCAAAGTTCGTTGGAGCTGGATCCGCGTACTTTTGAGTTGGTGCGCAAACTGCCTCTTGCCAGCGAGATTGTGCGGCATGCCCGCCAGGATTTGGTGCGGAGGCTGGATCTTTATGAGGTGGAAAGCCCGGACCTAATGCGTGAGGTCATCGCGTTCATCGAGCTGAAGATGATGCCGATTATTGCCCGCCATGCCATTTCGGGCGTGGCGAACATCAACTCCGAGAATGTTCTTTTCAACGATGCGAAAGCGCTGGCCATCCTCATCGATATTTTTTCCGAGCGTGGATATCATGCGACGGTGGACATTCGGCGTGTGCAAATTCCCGATCGGGTCGACCTTCAGACGGGCCAGATCAGCTGTTTCCAGAAGAAGATCTTCCGCTTTAACGTCCGCTTCAAGGGGTCGCAGATCCGTCGCGGGTAGGTCTTGCTCATCTGTTTTGCGGCGGCTGGAGATTTCTAAAAGCGGCTGTTTTTCGCGAGAATCATGAGGAAAGGAACCTGCTGGGTGATTGTCGATACGGAGACCGACGGATTGTGCGCACCGATTCATGTCGTGGAACTGGCTGCCCAGCTCATGCAGGGATGGGAGCCTGTGGGGGCGCCCTTCCGTATGTTTTTGAATCACGAGGTGCCCATTCCTTGGGAAGCTCAGGCTGTGCATGGGTATACGCAGCAGTATTTACGTAAACACGGGGGTGATCCCCGAACCGTGCATGCCGCCTTTCGCGAGTATGCACGCGACTATCCGATAGTGGCGCATAACCTGACTTACGACTGGGATCGTTGCCTCCAGCCGGAATGGACTCGATTGGGACTTCCTGAGATCGGGCGCCGAGGGTTTTGCACAATGACGCTTTCGCGCCGCGTGATTTCGGAGATCCGGAGCTTTCGGTTGGAGATGCTCAAGGACCGCTTTAGGCTCAGCGAGAACAGAAGTCATGAAGCGCTCAGTGACGTCCTCACGGTGGTGGAGTTGTTTCAGAAGGTGTACCGGCCCCGGCTTGAGCCTGCGGGCATCGATACGTTTGAGGCGGTGGCCGCTTTTTCCAAACGGACTCCGATTGCGAAATGCGTGGAATTGGTGCGCCAAGGGCAGGGGATATAGTTTCCGAGACTTGCCACGCGACGTTCTGGGGCGTAGGTCCGAGGCGTGCCTGATCAAGTTCGCATTGCCAGTCCCGGTCCACGGCCGGGAACCGTTCGTCTCGCTTCTGGCGAGGTGTTGAGTGTCCCTGTTGGTTGGGTCTTGTTGCCCCCTGGGGATCCGGGGCTCACGGGCCGGGTGAAGAAGGCGGGGTCGGCTTGGACGGTGCAAGAGAAACGCGGGAACAAAAACTTTTCGCAGGGGGTATGGGCGCCGGCTCAGGTGATTGAGACGATCCGGCAGGCGTTGTTGCAGGAGCGGGAGGATCCGGCGTACGAACGTAAGTTGGAGGCGGGACGGCGCAAGCGAGCGATTGAGCAGGTCCAGTATGCAGAGGACTTCACGAGGGAGGTGCTGGTGTTTCTCAGTTTTGCGCCGCCCCATGCCGAATTGGAGCAACGGCTGGCCCAAGTTATCGCGGCACACGCAGTGCCTGTGGGTAGTGGGACGGTAGCCCGGACTGAGCGGATTCCCATCGAGCGACGTGCGGAGGCGGCCACCATTGCTTGGCTTCGGCACGCGACAACGGGGTACGACCAGATGGCGATTCCTCGGATCAAAGGTGCCCGCAGGGAGGCACGGCGGATGCTGGCGGATCGTTCGCGGCAGTTGCTGGAGCGGTATCGCAGGGGGGAGGCCGTAGCGCCTGAATTGTGTTTGCTTTTGCGGGGGATGACGGGTTGCAAGGCGTTATGACTAGTAGGACGTGAGGTCTAATTTGCCGGTGGATTTCTCCTTTTTACGCAGTTGCTGGTTCCGATGCCGGAGGCATCGCGGCTGTTAGTCGGTGGTTGAGCGCAGCGACACCACCGGAATATGTCCAGAACGAACCGCCTCCTGAAGGGATGCCAGCAAGCGAGCCAAACCTCCGATGACGCACCCAACGCGCACTGGCATCCCGTTGGGATGCATTGTGTTTTTTACTGGCTACGGGCCCGTGAACTCGCTCACGAGAAGGGGTTGGTGATTTGCGGGATTTCATGGAGGCGGCATGTTTGAGAGTGACTCGGCGCATCCGATGCCGGATTCAACGGGTAAGGCATTCGAATCTTTAGACCTCACTGCCGATTAGGCGGGGCCCGGTGGACATGGCGGCCATGTTGGAGTGATTTTGTTTGCATTAATCCAACTTCGCATGAGTGGCGGCCCGCTACGCTAAAGTTTTGGGAGGGTTACTCATTCGCTGCTACGTGTTCGGACATTGGAAGGGCGTGGCGGTTTTTATGAAGCAACCCCGTGACTGTTTTGCCGCAGCATCCAAGCCGGACAGGCGGAAAGATTAAAAAAAGAAATACGTTTGTAGGCTTGGAGAGGTTAAGAAGGGCGCTCGACTCCTATGAAATTCCGTTCTCTCCGCTCTTTTTGTTGGCTTGCGATGCTTGGAAGTACCGCTCTTGCGGGTGATGAGCGGCAGGTGGAAGTTGCTAAACAGGGTGGCTTTGTCCCCAAAATACAGACGGCATCAGAGGAGGGCCTCAACGCGATTAAGCAATTTAAGTTGGCGGAGGGATTATCCATTGACCTTTGGGCTGCAGAGCCCCTGCTGGCAAATCCCGTTTCCATTGCCACCGATGAAAAAGGGCGCTGGTTTGTGGTTGAAACCTTTCGCCTGCACGCAGGAGTGAGTGACATCAGGGCCCACATGAACTGGTTGGAGGACGAACTCGCGAGCACTAACCTAGATTCCTGGCTGGCAATTCTCAATGGTGACCCGGGCGTCGCCTTCGAAAAGAATGCTCAGAATTCCGAGCGCGTTCAGTTGGTTTGGGACAGCAAAGGTTCCGGTAAGGCGGACAGCTCGAAGATTTTTGCGGAAGGTTTCAATGAGCCGCAGTCTGGGATTGCGGCTGGGGTTCTAAGCCGTAAGGGCTCGGTTTATCTGACAAATATTCCTGACTTATGGCTTTTGAAAGACACCAAAAATACAGGCGCCGCGGATGTGAAGAAGTCTCTTGCCAGGGGGTTTGGGGTTCGGACGGCATTCCTAGGTCATGACTTGCATGGATTGCGCATAGGGCCTGATGGCCGGCTGTACTTCTCCATTGGTGATCGTGGGGCAAATGCAACCGCCGTGGATGGAAGCCGTGTGGTGAATGCCGAAACGGGCGCCGTCTATCGGTGTAATTTGGATGGCTCGGAGCTTGAGATTTTTGCCGTCGGGTTACGAAACCCTCAGGAGCTCGCTTTTGACAAGTTCGGAAACCTCTTCACGGGGGACAACAACTCGGACGCTGGTGATCCGGCCCGCTGGGTCTATGTGATGCAAAACAGCGACAGCGGGTGGCGCATCGGTTGGCAGTTTCTCACAAAACCCGAGGCGCGCGGGCCGTGGTTATCAGAGCGACTGTGTTATCCTTCCTTTGTCGGTCAGGCGGCCTACCATCTTCCGCCCATTGCAATCTTGGGTAATGGTCCGAGCGGTCTGACGTATTATCCCGGAACCGGTCTCAACCCCCAATGGAAGGATCACTTTTTTCTGGCGAACTTCAGCGGTAACCCAAACAACAGTGGTATTCTTTCTGTGACTGTTGCGGCAAAAGGTGCCGGGTTCGAGATGTCGCCCGTTGAAAAACCAATTTGGAATATCCTCGCCACGGATGTGGAGTTTGGAGTGGACGGCGGTCTTTACATTTCAGACTGGGTGAATGGTTGGGGGATGAATGGGAAGGGGCGCATTTACAAGGTATCCGCTGCTGGTGACGGTGCGGATCCTTTGCTGCAGGAGACACAAAAACTCATTGCCGAGGGGATGGAAAAGCGCACCCCGAAAGAACTCTCAAACTTGATGGCGCACGCTGACATGCGGGTTCGGCAGGAGGCTCAGTTTGAGCTTGCCGCACGAGGGGAGGCTGCAACTTTGAGGGCAGTTGCAGGATCCAATGCAGCGCAGCTCGCGCGTTTGCACGCCATCTGGGGGCTTGGTCAGATTGCGAGAAAGACGGCGAAAGAATCCAGTGCGCTGATCGTCTTGCTCAAAGATGCGGAGGCGGAGGTGCGGGCGCAGGCGGTCAAGACGCTTGGTGATTACAAGGCGCCCAGTGCGAAGGCGATTGAGAGCATGTTGCCGCTGCTTAAAGATGAAAGCGCCCGGGTGCGCTCCTTCGCTGCCATTGCGCTTGGGAATGCGAAAGCCAAAGTGGCGGTGCCTGCGATAGTGGAAGCCATCGGCGGCAATCAAGATAGCGATCCGGCACTGCGGCATGCGCTTTGCACGGGGTTGGCGGGATGCGCGGATCCCGAGGCGTTGGTCGCACTGCGGGCCGATGCGTCGGTGTCGGTGCGCTTGGGCGCTGTGATTGCGCTCCGGCGCTTGAAGCATGAAGGGCTTTCAAAATTTCTCGATGACTCCGATCCGCTTGTGATTGCGGAGGCGGCGCGGGCTATTCACGACGAGTCTGTGGAGTCTGCCATGCCTGCGCTGGCAGCGTTGATCTCAAAGACCTCCAAAATAGTGGCTTTCCCAGAAGGCACCAAGGAGCTACCCGGTCCTAGGGATGCGGTTCTGCGGCGCGTGGTAAATGCCAATTATCGAATCGGAAACAAGGATTCAGCATCGGCATTGGCAAAATTTGGGGCTGCTGCCGAAGTTCCTGCAGCGTTCCGCCTTCAGGCATTGCAGCAGATGGGTGCGTGGGAAAATCCGCCCCGATTGGATCGTGTGATGGGCCTGCATCGACCGCTGCCGAAGCGGGATCCGGCGGTTGTGGAATCAGCGCTGCGCCCTGTGCTGGGGGCTTTGTTGAATGATAAAAGTGCGGCGGGAGTATTCCGTTTGGAAGTGATGAATCTGGTGGAACGCTTTTTGTTCAAGGGTATGCCGATGGATTTGGCGGCTGTGGTGACGGATGAACAAGAAGACGCGAGCGTGCGGGCGAAGGCGCTGGTTGCGATGGCCGCCCGAGGAGATGCGTTGTTGGTGCAATCTGTTGATTATGCCGCTACGGCCAAAACTGAGGCGCTTCGCAAGGAAGCGACAAGACTGCGTGTGGAATTGCATCTTCCAGGAGGAGGCGTGGAGGCGCTCACAAAGGTTTTGCAAATTGGAACCACTGGCGAAAAACAAAACATCATCGCGACACTAGGCGCTATGCCGGAAGCCTCCGCCGCAGTTGTTCTGGAGCAATATCTTGATCTGCTCATCGCTGGGAAATGTCCCACCGAGTTACAGTTGGAGTTGTTGGAAGCTGCGGCAAAGCGCTCCGAGCAGGGGGTGAAATCACGCTTTGCTCAAGTACAAGCCTCGTATTCACAGACTGAACCCCTCGCGGCGTACAAGTTTGCTCTTGCCGGTGGAAATGCGGCCGAGGGGCGCAGGGTTTTTATGGAAAAGCCTGAGGCTTCGTGTATTCGCTGCCACAAAGTGAACAATGATGGCGCGGAGGTGGGGCCGAATTTGACCGGCGTTGGCAAACGCCAGAACAGAGAGTATCTCCTTGAGTCTATTGTGGATCCAAATGCGAAGATTGCCGCAGGATTCGAAACGACCATTGTCACGCTCAACGATGGCTCGCTGCATGCTGGGATTTTAAAGGGCGAATCAGACGCGGAACTCTCGCTGATGCAGCCTACCGGTATCCTCGAGAAGTTGCTAAAGTCGCAGATCAAAAGTCGCGAACGGGGTCCGTCTGGAATGCCTGCACTCGCGTCCATTCTGGGCAAAAAGGATCTGCGTGACCTAGTTGAGTACCTCTCGAGCTTAAAATAAGGAGGACTCTCGCATTGCGCCTCAGTCCAACTCGCCACCACCGCCGGGCTTATGGCGGACGGGGTTATGGCGGTGCGACGTTTGAACTGGACTCGAGGAAGAACACGAACCAAGCATTGATGGGGGCCTATTTCCAGATGTCACGATCCAGAGTGCGGTACCCAATTGCTTCCTGGAGATGTTGGGCCTCTATGGTGGAGGCATTTGCCAGATCGGCGATCGTACGGGCCACTTTAAGAATGCGATCATAGGCGCGCGCGCTCAGGTGCAACGCACTGACTGCGGATTGTAATAGGGCGGCGCATTCGGGGTTGAGCCCACAATGCTGCCGGATCTCTCTTGAGTGCATTCGGGCGTTGCAACGGGCGCGCCCAGCGAGGCGGATTTGCTGCAGTTTGCGGGCGGCTAGGACGCGCCCTCGAATGCTCGCCGAGGTTTCCCCTGGTTCGCCCCGACTCATCTCGTTGTAAGTGACCGCCGGCACCTCCAAGTGGAGGTCGATTCGGTCCAAAAGCGGTCCCGAAACCCGCGCCCGATAACGTTGCACCTGTTGAAGCGAACAGCGGCAGCGCCCCTTTCGATCACCGTAAAAGCCGCAGGGGCAGGGGTTCAACGCCGCCACCAAGACAAAGTCCGCAGGGAAAGTCAGGCTCCCTGCGGCGCGAGATATCGTGACGGTGCCGTCCTCTAGGGGCTGCCGGAGGACTTCTAAGGTGGCGCGGCGGAATTCTGGTAGTTCGTCCAAAAATAGCACGCCGTTATGCGCCAGACTGACCTCGCCGGGAGTGGGATGGGCCGAGCCGCCGAGCAGTCCGGCATCTGAAATGGAATGGTGCGGCGAGCGGAAGGGGCGGTTGGCAACGAAGGCGCATTGCTTGCCGCCTAAGAGGCCGCAAGTGCTGTGGATTTTGGTGGTTTCAATGGCCTCTTCCAAGGACATGGACGGCATGAGCGAAGGGATTCGCTTCGCCAGCATCGATTTGCCTGAGCCGGGAGGGCCGAGCATGAGCAGGTTGTGCCCGCCGCTCACAGCAACTTCGATGGCGCGCTTGGCTTGGTGCTGCCCTCGCACATCGGCGAAATCGTCGCCCCCGGGCTGGAGTCGTGCCTCGTGCAGTAGTGCGAGAGCGTTGTGCGGCGTGGCGGGGATTTTCAATTCACCCCTCAGGAATTGGACGGTTTCGCCCAGAGTCCGCAGTCCGATTATCTCGATTCCGTCCACCAGCGCGGCTTCCTGCGCGTTTTCAAAGGGAAGCAGCAGTGCGCGCCTCCCGTGTTTGCGCGCGGCAAGAGCAATGGGAAGGGCGCCACGCACCGGCCGGATGGAGCCGTCCAGCGCGAGTTCGCCCACGATGCAGTAAGCCGCGAGGTTTGGGAGTGGCGTTTCCTCACAGGCCCCGACAAGGCCCAGAGCAATTGGTAAATCGAAGGAGGGACCTTCTTTGCGTACATCCGCCGGGGCGAGATTGATGGTGGTACGGCCTCTGGGCCAGTGCAGCATGCTGTTGGAGACGGCCGTTGTCACCCGGTCCCGGCTTTCCCTCACGGCGGTATCCGGCAGGCCCACGATGATGATAGCCGTCATTCCGCTGGCGGAATTGACCTCAATTTCCACCTCCAGCCCTTCCACCCCGTGAACCGCTGCCGAAAAGACCTTTGCGAGCATGCCCCTGAATCGCAAACCGCCCCGCTAGCAAGGCGACTTCCGATTCGGCTCAGCCCGTCGCAATTTCCGAGAGCCGCACCGCACGCCGTTCTGCTGCCGAGCGGTCGGCTGCCGTAATGACGCGGTGTGTCTGGAACGCGTCCATGAAGCTGGTCAACGCCATATCGCGGCCTTGATCCAGCGCATCGAAAAACGCTTGAAACTGGGTTTGATACGGGTGATCGCTCACGTCGCCGCTATCGAGCATCTTCATGGAAAGCTCGCTCCAGGCTGCTTTGTTGAGCCCAGAAATGCGTTGAGAATGGAATTTGTTGTCTAAAATCGACCCTTCGCTTCCTACCAAATGCGTGTGGAAATAGTAGGGCTGGAAGCAATCCACAATCGCCGCACATTTTCCCACCGAACCGTTTTCGAAGCGCAACATCGTAGTCGCGCTAGTTTGGTATTCGTAGGGTGTAAAAATCGGGTTTGAACTTTGGGTTGCGTAACAGGTGACCTCCTCGACATCCGCGCCCATGCACAAGAGCAGCGCATCCAACGCGTGGCAACCTGCCGTCAGTAGGGCGCTGCCGCCCAGTTCTTTGCGCGTGTTCCAGCGGTACTGGCCGTACCAGGGCCCGATTCCGTGAAAGTAATCGATCTCTCCATAATGCAGCCGTCCCAGAAGCCCTTGCTCAATGACGGATTTCGTTACCAAAAATTGGGAAGAATATCGGCACTCGAAACACACACACACCTTCGCCCCGCTTTCGGCGGCGGCACTTTTCATGGCGAGAATTTCGTCCCACTCAATGGCGAGGGGTTTTTCAATGATGATGTGCTTGCCCGCCTTGGCCGCTGCGATGAACTGCGCGGCGTGTTGGTTGGGGTAACTGGTGATGTCCACCACGTGAATCTCCGGATCGGCAAGCATCGCTTCGAGATCCGTGAAAGCGCGTATGGGCGAGCCGTGCTTCTCCGTGAGGGTCGCGGAGTCCAGCGGGCGCGAACTCCAGACGGCGGTGACATGCGCCTGAGCGCTTGCGTTGATGGCGGCGATGTGTGCTGAGGCGGCCCAGCCGTACCCGATGACGGCGACGTTTATCTTTTTTGCGTTCATTATTTTGGGGGATTTCGATGGGACTATGCACGGGGACGCCTTGAATTTGAAGCAAAGAACGCTGCGGGTGCGCCTTGAAGAAAACTGGTCCTTCTCTCCTCGGTCCCAGGTGCTGAGGTCTTTTAATCATCCATAAACCTAAAAGAGATGGTAACAGTTGTTGAGAGTGTTCCCGCCCACGTGAAATGAAATGGGGTGACGCTGCGGCGTTTTGAAGAACGCGGCATTTCGTTTCTGTGCAGCCTCCTTACACAGGTGCCAGATTAAGCGCAAACACCTCTTCGTTCCCTAAAATAAGTCCGGATATCGCTCCCGCCCAAGCGCTTCGCACACCGCGTAAACCCCCTTGGTGGAATCCATCTTAAGGGACGTCTCGGCAAGCACGCTGCACTCGGCAAGCGTGAGGCTCTGCACTGCGCTTTTGACCCGGGGCACCAGCGCGGCACCGGTACTCAACCCGTCCACGCCCAACCCGAGAAGCAGGGGGGTGAGGGCCACTTCGCCAGCCATCTCGCCGCACACGCTCACTGGGATTCCATGGGCGTGGGCCGCGTCCACCACGGTTTTAATCAAACGAAGAATGGCGGAGTGTGTCGGCTGGTAAAGATGAGCGATGCGCTCGTTGAGCCGGTCTACCGCGAGGGTGTACTGGATGAGGTCGTTTGTGCCGATGGAAAAGAAATCGACCTCTGGGGCAAGGAGATCCGCGATGACGGCTGCGCTCGGAATTTCAATCATCACGCCCACTTCCATTGCTGGATCGAAAAAATGGCCTTCGTCGGTGAGCTCTTTTTGACATTCGTGGAGTAGCTCGTTGGCCCGGCGCACTTCATCCACGCTGGAAATCATGGGATACATTAAGCGTACCTTCCCATGGGCGCTGGCGCGCAAGATGGCGCGGAGCTGGGTTTTGAAAACATCCACCCGTTCCAGACAAAAGCGGATGGCACGCCAGCCTAAAAAGGGATTGAGTTCTTGGGGCAAGTTCATCGAGGCCATGACTTTGTCCCCTCCCAAGTCGAGGGTGCGTATGACCACTGGCGCCGGCGCGAGGCTTGCCACCACGCTGCGATAGGCTTCCAACTGCGTTTCCTCCGAGGGCAGTTCCTCCGAATTAAGGTAGAGAAATTCTGTCCGGAAAAGGCCCACGCCGACGGCTCCGGATTTGAGCACGTTTTCGACGTCGCGCGGCATCTCGATGTTCGCTGCCAGTTCAATATGCTTCCCGTCAAGTGTCTTGCATTCCGTCTCGCGGAGACACACCAGATCTCGCTCCACCTGCCCTTTTTGGCGTTCGAGTTCGACGTACTCTCTGAGGGTGGCCTCGGTGGGGTTGAGGATCGCCAGCCCGTTGTAGCCGTCCAGCAGCATGCGGTTGCCGGTGCTCACCGCAAGGCTGATGTCGTGTAAGGCGACCACTGCCGGGATGTTGAGCGAACGCGCCATGATGGCGGTGTGGGAGGTGCGGCTGCCCACGTCGGTGGCGAATCCAAGGATGGTGCCGCGGTTGAGTTGCGCGGTGTCGCTGGGGGTTAAATTGTGGGCGATTAGAATGCGGGGTTCGCCCGAAGTGGGAAGCTCTCGTGACTTGCAGCCCATCAGATTGCGGACGACACGGCGGCAAACGTCGTGGATATCGACGGCTCGTTCGCGGAGGTAGGGATCGTCGATTTCGGCCAGCGATTTGGCGTAGCGATTGGCCACTGAGGCGAAGATGCTCTCCGCGTTGAAGCGGTCCTTGTGGATGGTGCGAACCACCTCGTCCAAGAGGGTGCGATCCTCGACCACCAGCAAATGGGCGTCGAAAATGCTGGCGTCCTCGCTTCCTATGGAGTCGGCGATGCGCTGTTGAAGTTCTTGGATTTGAAGCCGAGTGTTGAGGAGGGCGCCTTCTAGACGGGAGACCTCCGCGTCGGTCTCCTCCTGCTTGACTTCATAGTGGGGAACCGTCTCGTCCTCAGGACGTTGGAGCCAGACTGTTCCCCTGGCGATTCCCGGAGAAACCGGAATGCCTTGGAACCGTCTTTCAGTGAGGTCAAGCGGCTCGCTCATGGCTGGGGTCGGCGAGAAACGCCGTTAATCCTCCTCGAACTTGCGGTCGAGTAACTTCTGGATTTCGTCCATGGCGGAAGTTTCGTCATCGCCTTCGCAGGTGATTTTCAAACGCGAACCCAGACCCGCGGCGAGCATCATCAATCCCATGATGCTTTTACCATTTACGCGCTCTCCGTCCTTTTCAACCCAAATCTCACAGCGAAAACGGTTACAGGTTTTTACAAACATGGCGGAAGGCCGTGCATGAAGTCCGAGGCGGTTTTGGATGGCGAGTTCTTTGGTCACTTGGATCGGAAAAAGGGCTGAGGCTATGGGTTTCGTGGCGCTTTACGAGTTCTCTTTTCTCTGCATTAACTGAAGTAACCGCTCGTTGAATTCCAGCGCACTGTGATGTCCCATGCTTTTTAGTTTCTGATCCAGCGCCGCCACCTCCACCAAACGCGCTAAATCCCGCCCCATTCGAACCGGAATGGTCACATGGGGAATCTGCACCCCCAGGATATCGTAGTACTCTTGATCCAATCCCGTGCGGTCGACTTCCTCCAATTCCTGCCAATCCCGCAGCGTAACCACCAAGTCCAGACGCTTTTCCAAACGCACGCTGCCGACCCCGAAAATCGACATTACGTTAATCACGCCCAATCCCCGAACTTCCATATGATGCCGCGTCAAATCCGGGGAGGTCCCTATGAGTTCGCGTCCCTCAATGGAGCGGTAGCGGGTGATATCGTCGCTCACCAAGCTGTGTCGCCGCTCCAGCAACCCCAGCACGCACTCACTTTTGCCGATCCCGCTAGAGCCTCGCACCAGGGTCCCAACGCCTAAAATGTCTACCATCGAGCCGTATTCGCTCTTTGTCGGCGCAAAATCGTTGGCCAGCGCAAGGGTCGCCGCGTTCAGAAAGTTCATCGTCACCATCTTGCTGATGAAAACCGTCACCCCGGCCGCCGCCGCTTCTCCAATAAGGTAGGGTGGAGGTTCGTAACCCCGTGCGACAATGATGCACGGAATCGGGCGTTCGCACAGGGCTCGGCAGCGGTTTTGCGCTTCCACTGGGTCGAGGCTGTTGAGGTAGGAAAACTCAGCGAAGCCGAACACTTGGATCCGTTTTTCAGCAAAATAAGAGTAAAATCCTGCAAGGGCCAGTCCGGGTCGGTTGAGCGTGGGCTCCCGGATCTCTCGCTCCATTCCTAGGCCGGAGAGAGCAAGTTGCTCCATCTGAAGGGACGTTGCATGCCTTGTGTAAAAGGTCCCAACGGTCACAGCGGCATAAGTGGGGTCAGGAGTGGTGGTCATGGAAGGGGTGGTGGGACTTGGTGAGGCGCCGGAAGGCTTCGTCTCCCAGTGGGGTAGGGGATTTCCCTTCAAAATACAAGTTCCGGCCCTAATAGCCGATGAAAACGCCAGGCCATCACCTCCGCCGATACCAAAAAACTCCATTGCCCCTGTCTCGCTGAGAAAATGCCTCGGGGCGTATTTTCTCCCTTTCGCCTCTGGCTGCCGATTTAATCGGCGCATGGACACACTGCATTCCGAAAGCGACACACCGGACCACCTCCAGAGCGCCGGCCTTCAATTCAAGCTCTCCGAGGTCGCAGCGCGGGCGCTGGGCTGTCTGCTGGAAAAGGAACTCTGCACCCCGGACGCCTATCCCCTCACTCTCAACGCGCTGGTCAACGCATGCAACCAACGCAGCAATCGCGACCCCATCATGGCCCTCTCCACCTCAGAAGTGGAGGCTGGCGTGGATGAATTGCGGCTGCAGAAACTTGCCGTTTGGTTTTCCGGCGCGGACTCACGGGTTCCAAAGTTCAAGCACAAGCTCGAACAGGTCTTCGCCATGGACGAGACTCATCGGGCCGCTTTTGCCGAACTGCTCCTGCGTGGCCCCCAAACGGCGGCCCAACTGCGGGCAAATGCCCAGCGCATGACGCCCATGCCAGAAGCCGAAGCGTTTGACTCATTACTGGAGGCCTTGTCCAACCATCCAGCGGGGCAGTTGGTTAAAAAGCTTCCGAGGCAACTCGGTAAAAAGGAGGCCCGCTGGGCGCAACTTCTTACTGGTGAACCCACAGTGCAGACTGAGCCTGAACCGGTTTTCCGTCCTGCCCCGGTCAGTTCAACGGTGGATTTGGAGCGGCGCGTCGCAGACCTGGAGCTGATGGTGCAAATGCTTCAGGAACAAATGAGCTCATTTTTGGCAGCCTCACCGCCCCCTCAAACCCAAGAAGAGCCGCTGGCAGAAGTCAAAGACCACGCCTGAGGGCCACCACAACGCCCCTGCTAAAATTAAGGGCATTTGCAGTGGTAACTGGCTTGGGCGATGATTTCCTCGGGCGTCTCTTCCACGGCGGCAGCCTCTTTTCCGGAGGACACCAGCAGCGTGTAACTGAGCTCTTTTGCCGCAATCAGTCGCATGCTGTCCACAGTGTCGAGGTTGATCCAAATATTTTTCCCATCAACGCTTTGGGTGAGTTTAACAAATCGCATACTACTAAAATCGGTTGTGAAGGGACGGCTGGAATCACGGGGAATTTTTGCTAAATTCCCGTCAGCCCACAGAGTAGCGCTTGTGCAACGCAGTACCTTCGCAAAGAAGGAGTTGGCACCCCTCTAAAGCAAAGTTTAACGAATGCCATTCCCTCAAATTCCGTCCTCCTGCTGCCTTAGCCCGCACAGACGGCCGCAGAGAATTTTCGCAACTTTGCGGAGCAACCTTGACCCTGCCAGACTTGGCTTTACTCTGCGACGCTGCACTGGGCCTCCTCCCTAATATGGTTCCAGTCAGGCACCCACCCCGGTCATGTTTCAGAAAGTCCTCGTAATCGATGAACAGCCAGCTTGCGCTGAACTGGCCGAGAAGATCCTTGCCCAACAGTACCCCGGAGCGCCCGTGGATATCCTGTACGCGGCGTCCGGAATGGACGCCTTTGACAGGCTTCAAGTGGCTCTTCCTGAACTTATTATACTGTCAGAGTCGCTGCCAGACCTCTCTACCGAGACCATCCTCCAACGCCTCGCGGGGGATCCACTCACCGCCCAAATTCCAGTCTGTCTGGCGAATGCTTCTGGAGAAGCCGACGCACTGGAAGACCGTTACGCGAACCTCCGCAAAGTCGTCATCAGCCCGATGGGCAGGGACGCGCTTTCCGAACTTCTTGCCAAAGTTGTTTCCGCGCCGCGCCACGTGCGCAGCCTGGCGGAGTCTGCAGCACAAGATTCTTCCCGTGTTGCATTTAGCGGACACACCGGCTTTTTTCATGTGCAAGCCGCCCTGCAAATGGCCCACGGCGACCGCCTTACGGGGGCTCTTCGGTTTTTCATAGATCGCTCGCCCATTGAGCTTTATGTAAGTAAAGGCCGCTTCGTTTTCGCCACCACCCGCAACCACACCCTCTACTGCAGGGAATCCCCCGTGGTGTTGGACTTGGCTTCCCTCGGGCAGATCATGGAGGCGCAACAGGGGCAGGCGATTTCTGGATGCCCGCTGTTCTTGTATCTGGGGCTCAAAGGATTGCTTCCACAGGAGGACGTGGTTCCCCTCATCCGCGAACACGGCCACCGCCTTTTCGCCACAATTTGGTCTGCGGGACGTGTCCCGTTCGAATTTGAGCGCATGGAAAACCTGCCCGAGTTCGCCGCAAAGTTCCCCGCCTCGGGTGATGATGCGGACAACTGGGTTCTGGTGTCCCTGCGGCACTCGACCATGACGGAACTTCCTCTGGGGCTTCGTATTGGCGAAACAGGTTCGCCCGTTTACACACGGCGCGGCTCGGAGCTTGTCCAGCGCCTGCGCCTCACGGACCACGAATCTCGCTTCGCGGCGGGGGTCAACGGAGCGGAGTCGCTGTTGTCGCTCTCCAAACGCACCGCCGTGGAGTTGAAAGAAGCCCGCGAAATGGTGTTTCGTTTCGTGACGCTGGGAATCATGGACTACTGGACAGGCATGGGGCTCCCCGGCGCGGCGCTGCCCTCGACCCGGCGCAGGCCCACCGCGGTCTAACCCGGATTGGCCCACTTTGGCGGAACGTTTTGCAGCAGACCCTGACTGGGCCCAAAACTCAGGATTGAGGTTGCCGCAGAGCGGTCCTACTCTTTAACGACTACCCATGGCAAAAACCACCCACAAACCGACTGAACCCACTTTTGAGTCCGCACTGGAGCGCCTCGAACAAATTGTGGGTGAAATGGAAGGCGACAAGTTGCCATTGGAAGAGCTTTTAGGCCGGTACGAAGAAGGGACTCGTCTGGTGAAGGTTTGTCAGGAACGGCTTACCTCCGCGGAAAAGCGCATCGAGCTCATCACCAAAAATGCGGCGGGCGGGGCGAGCCTCGTCGAATTCGACCCGACCTCCACCCCGGCGGCTGCGGAGCCCTCACCGCGCCAAGCTCCAGTCAAGCGGCCCCCCGCAGACGACGAAGTGAGTCTGTTTTAACTCACTCTGGCGCTTACTGAAGCGGCGAGGCAACCAGTCGCCGCCCCTCAATCTTCCACATCATTTAGGATTACCTTTTTTTCATGGCAACACGGCTTCTTCCATCCATCACTTCCCCGGCCGGGGTGAAAAAACTCCGCGAACAAGACCTCCCGAATCTTGCCCAAGAAGTCCGCGATGAGCTTGTCCGGGTGCTCTCCGAGGATAATCCGACTTCCGTGGGCGGTCATCTCGGGCCAAATCTGGGCGTGGTGGAACTGACCATCGCCATGCACCGCGTCTTCAGCACGCCTGCCGACAAGTTCGTCTTCGATGTCTCGCATCAGGGATATGTCCATAAATTGCTCACTGGCCGCAATGAGCGTTTCGACACCATCCGCCAATACGAGGGGCTCAACGGGTTTTTATTGCGCTCCGAAAGCCCCCACGATTGCTACGGGGCCGGGCACGCGGGAACGGCCCTTTCCGCAGCGTTGGGGATGGCGGTGGGACGGGATTTGCGTGGGGGAGACGAGCATGTGGTTTGCGTCGCTGGGGATGCAGCTTTCACCTGTGGAGTGAGTTACGAAGCGATGAACAACGTCGCTCAGACAAAGCGGCTCATCGTCGTCCTGAACGATAATGAATGGTCCATCGCGAAAAATGTCGGCGCCATCGCGTCGTATCTGAATAAAATCGCCACCAGTCCCGCATACGCGCATTTGCACGAAAAGGCGTCGCATTTCGTCAAGATGATCGGCGGCCAGACCGCGCTCAACTTCGCCCACAAAGTTGAGGCTGGGGTGAAGAACCTCCTGCTTCCAAGTGTGATTTTCGAGGAGCTCGGGTTCCGCTACTACGGCCCCATCGACGGCCACGACATTCCCCTGCTTGTGCAGACTTTTGAATTTCTTAAAACGCAAAACGAGCCCGTCCTGCTCCACATCCTGACCCAAAAGGGAAGGGGCTATGCACCGGCTCTCGCAAAGCCGGACAAGTTCCACGGCCTTGGTAAGTTCGAACCAAAAACGGGGGCCACAAAGCCCACTTCCACGCCCACGTATTCCGAACTTTTTGGAGCGACGCTTTCGAAGTTTGCCGAACAAAATAACCGTCTAGTGGCCATCACCGCCGCCATGCCCACGGGCACCGGTCTGGCCGCCTTTGCCGCCGCCCATCCCACGCGTTACTTTGACGTCGGCATCGCAGAAGAACACGCCGCACTTTTCGCCTGCGGTCTGGCCACCCAAGGCTTTAAGCCCTTCCTCGCGATCTACTCGACCTTCATGCAGCGCGCGTACGACATGATCGTCCATGACATCGCCCTTCAAAAGCTAAACGTCGCCCTGTGCATGGACCGTGGCGGCCTCTCCGGCGACGACGGCCCCACCCACCACGGCCTCTTTGACATCGGTTATCTCCGACACATCCCAAATCTCGTGTTCTGCACCCCGCGCGATGAGTCGGAATTTGTCGATATGCTTTGGACGATGAACCATTATAACGGCCCCATCGCTATCCGCTATCCTAGAGGCGTCGGCACCGGAGCCAAACCAGCGGCGCAACCCAAGTTGCTCGACATCGGAAAGTCGGAGATCGTGCGCCATGGCAGTTCGCATCCGGTGCGAGTGGCGCTGTTTGGCCTCGGAAATATGTGCGCCATCGCTGAGGAAACCGCAGCACTCCTGGAGAAGCACGGCATTTCTGCAGCGGTCATCAACCCGCGCTGGATCAAGCCTTTGGATACAGGCACGCTAGAGTTCTTTGCGCGCTCCGTCGAGCTCCTTTGCACCTTCGAAGACCACGTGCTGCACAACGGCTACGGCTGTGCGGTAATGGAACATTTGGCCGAGGAATGCATCCACCTCCCCATCGTGCGAGTCGGTTGGCCAGACCAATTCGTCGAGCACGGCGCAGTGGACATCCTCCGTAAAAAGCACGGCCTCACGGCGGAAGCCGCCCTGGAACGGATCCTCGCGCTTCTGGAAGATGTCACAGCTCAAGAAGCCGAGCCCGCGGAGACCGCGTAGGCGCCTTCCTGCTTTAACCCGCATCATATTCGCAGGTCATTTCCATGGGAAAAGGCATAGCCATTCAGACCCAAGGGCTGACCAAGGTCTTTCGCACGTACAAAAAGCCGCCCGGTTTAATGGGGGCCATCCGCGGATTATTTCACCGCGAGTACACCGAGATGCGGGCGGTGGACGACGTCAGTTTTACGATCAAAGAGGGCGAGTTTGTCGGGTTCCTCGGCCCCAACGGAGCCGGAAAAACGACGGTTCTCAAAATGCTCTCGGGCTTGGTCCAGCCCACCTCGGGCGAGGCTAACGTGCTGGGTTTTATCCCGTGGGAGCGCCGCGACGAAATGAAGCGGCAATTTGCGCTGCTCATGGGGCAGAAAAACGCACTCTGGTGGGATCTGCCGGCGAGGGAATCACTGGAACTCAACCGGGTGATTTACGGGGTTGAACGCAAACGATTTGAGTCTGTGGTTGGCGAGCTATCCACGCTCTTGGAGGTCACCGACAAACTCGACGTGATGGTCCGGGAATTGTCACTGGGAGAGCGCATGAAGATGGAGCTCATCGCCGCGCTGCTGCATTCCCCCAAGGTGCTTTTTCTCGACGAACCCACCATTGGATTGGACGTCACCTCACAAAAACGGGTCCGCGATTTCTTAAAAAAACACAACAAGGAATCCGGCGTTTCCATCCTGCTCACCAGTCATTACATGGGCGACATCGAGGAGTTGTGCCAGCGCGTCATCGTTATCGATCACGGCAAGCTCTTCTTTGACGGGCCGTTGTCCGCCATCGTCGATCGCTTCTCCGCACACAAGGTTCTACAACTGACCTTCTCCCAAAGCGTCGAGGGACGCTTTGAGGAATTCGGTGAAGTGCTGGAACGCTCCCCCCTGAGCGTGCGCGTGCGCATCATCCGGGCGCGCGTTGCCGAGGTTTGCCGCGAGGCTCTCGCGACATGGCCAGTGAGCGATCTTGCTGTCACTGAGCCATCTGTGGAAGACGTCATTCGCCAACTCTTCGACAAAGCCCCGCAGTAAGGCAGCGCCCCAAGTCTTTTGTTATGTGGCCATTTCTGCTGACACTCGCGCATTCCATTCTCCTCGTTGCCCTTGGGATCGCCCTTTGCCAGCTGCTCTGCAACCTCGCAACAATCCCAAAACTGCGCCGCGTGCGCTTCCCAGCGGGCTCAACGCCGAAAGTCTCGGTTCTAATTCCCGCCCGCAATGAGGCGCTCAACATCTCCGCCTGCGTCTCTTCGTTGCTCGCACAGGATTACCCCGACTTTTCCGTCCACGTTCTCGACGACCATTCCAGCGACCAAACCGCTCAGCTTGTGCGAAACCTTGGTCTCACCGAGGCCAATGGCGGTCTCATTCCGGGCGCATCACTGCCCGCAGGCTGGGTGGGAAAAAACTGGGCGTGCCACCAACTCTCCCAAATCGCCGAAGGCGAATATCTGCTCTTCACAGATGCTGATACCATACACCAGCCCAAGGCATTACGATCTCTCATCCAGATCGCACAACAGCATGGCGCCTCATTGACTTCAGCCTGGCCTGAACAAATCACGGTTTCGCCCGTGGAGAAGCTGGTTGTCTCGCTGCTCCCCTTTTCAGGAATCCTGTTTTACCCGCACCTACTTTTTTCTGTGCTCGGGAGGTGGCCTCATTGGCGCAAAAAGGTACCCGAAAAACTCCGACGTACCTTGGGCGCGGCGAACGGACAGGTGCTGCTCTTTACCCGGGCATGCTACGAGACGGTGGGCGGCCACGAAGCGTTGCGCTCGCATCTGGTGGAGGACGTTGCATTGGGGCGCGCAGTGGCGGCGCGAATGCACGAAGGGTTATGGCTGCTAAACTGCCACGGAGCGGGACTCATTCGCTGCCGTATGTACCGGAACGCTGCGGAGGTTTGGGAGGGATTCACCAAGAATGTGCGTGCGGCCTTTGAGAGTTCGCATCTGGGGTTTTGGGCGGCGGGCCTGATTCAATCAGTGCTTTTTCTAATGCCGTTTGGATTGCTTTTTGGCCCGAAATCTCACTCGCATTTTCCTCAAGCTGAGCTGCTTCTTATTTTCTCAATGCGCTCGCTTACGACTTTCCTCATGGGAGGCTCTTGGTGGAGCGTCGCGCTGCATCCGGTAGCCTATGTGATCGCACTGGGCATCGGGCTCAACAGTTGGCGCCGCTCAACCGGGGCCGGAGTTCAGTGGAAAGGACGCATGTATGCAGTGGATCATGCGTGCGCAAAGTCCGACTCCAAGCCTAGCGAAACACAGGGGCGCAACATTTTCTAACCGGAGGGGCTTGTCAGAATCCAATGTGTCAGTATGGTGACGGCGGCACCCTAACCCCGTCCATTCGCACCCTGCAATGACTCTCGCAAACCTCCTTTCGGTAGAGCAAATCATCCCCGAGATGCAGGCTAAAGAACGCTGGGGGGCCATCTCCGAGCTCGCGGACAGGCTTGTTGCCCTCCATCGCATTCCGCTGGCTGACCGGCAGGAAATCCTCGACGCCCTTGAGGCGAGAGAACACACCATGAGTACCGGAATCGGCTTGGGGATTGCCATCCCCCATGCAAGCTCCAGCCGAGTCACTCAAGTCGTAGCGGCTTTTGGACGCTCGAAGGAAGGGATTGAATTTGGTTCACTGGACCATACCCCCGTGCGCTTTGTGGTTCTCTTTGTGGTTCCAAAGGATGAATTCCAGATGCACTTGCGCACACTCGCTGCAATTGCTAAATTCCTCAACGACAGAGGAGTTCGTGAGCGCCTCACCCTAGCAGACAAGCCCGAAGATATCCTCGAAATCTTCCGCGCCAACGGCCCCTAACAGCGCGCCCTTCCCTTCGGTTGTCTTTCCCTACGCTTTCGAGTTTGCGGATTCGACTTCCCTGTAAGCGTGCCGCATACTCTGCTCCCTTTTCGCCACATGCCCAAAGTCTACCTTAAAACCTACGGCTGCCAGATGAACGAGCGGGATTCCGAACAAGTCACCCGCGATCTCGTGGCGCGCGGCTATGACCTCACCGATTCGGAGGCCGACGCTGACGTGGTGCTGCTCAACACTTGCAGCGTGCGGGACATGGCGGAACAAAAGGCCATTGGTAAAATGGGTATGCTCAGCCGCTTGCGCAATGCCAAGCCGGAGATGGTTTTCGGGTTCATCGGTTGCATGGCTCAGAGCCGGGGTGCCGAATTGGTCCGTGACATGGGGCATGTCGATCTGGTCGTGGGCACTCAGAAGTTCCACAAGGTGGCGGATTACGTCGAGGAGCTAGTCCAGCGCCGCCGCCAAATGCGCGACACGCTCATGGACGATGCTCGGTTTTCGATCGTTGATATCGAAGAAGAAGCGGGTTCGCAGGAGAAGATCAGTGAACACGTTCTGGAGCCGAAGCAGAGCACGGCGTTCGTCTCTATCATGCAGGGGTGCAACATGCACTGCACGTTCTGTATTGTCCCAAGTACCCGCGGCTCCGAGCGCTCCCGGCGCATCGAGGACATTGTGGAGGAAGTCTGCGCCCTGGCCGCCAAGGGGGTACGAGAAGTCACCTTGCTCGGACAGATCGTCAATCTTTTCGGTCGGCATGAGTTTCCCAAACTTGAGAACAAAAGCCCCTTCGTCCAATTGCTCGATGCCGTTCACGCGGTGGACGGCATCGAGCGGATTCGCTTCACCTCTCCACACCCAATCGGGTTTAGGCCGGATTTGGTGGCTGCCTTTACGCGCTTGCCTAAGTTAATGCCACACGTTCATTTACCGCTTCAATCCGGCTCGGACCGACTGCTCAAACAAATGCATCGGGGTTACACGGCGGCGAAGTATTTGACGCTCGTGGATGCCCTGCGGGCCGCGCGTCCCGACATTGCACTGACCACCGACGTCATCGTGGGTTTCCCCGGTGAAACGGAGGAGGACTACGCTCAAACCCGCGAATTGGTGAAGCAGGTGCAGTTCGATAATGCGTTCATTTTCCGCTACTCCCCTCGGCGGGATACCCCGGCAGCGACGATGGAGGACCAGGTGCCAGAGGCACTCAAAGAAGCCCGTAACAAGGATTTACTCGCACTTCTCGACGACAGCGCCAAGGCCAAAAGCGAGGCGCTAGTGGGCCATCTTGTGCAAATTCTTTGCGAAGGCCCGAGCAAGACCAACGCAGAGCGCCTTTCCGGCCGTACGCCCGGAAACAAGATAGTCGTATTCGAAGGAGGCACACGACACATCGGCCAGATCTTCGATGTGCGCATTACCCGCACCACGGGTTTCACTTTGTACGGCGATCCGGCACTGTTGTAGGCGGTCGCTTTCGGGGCCTGAAGGCCCTCGCCGAGAGCTCACCAACGTCCTCAACGTAGCAATGGTAGGAATTCGCTTTTTACTCCCTAGGCACGATTTCTTCAGCCTGGACTCGGGGGCGTTAAAAGTGCTTCCCCTCGACATACCCCAGCCCCTTCATACCCTGCAGGAAGGCGGGTATCCGACTCTCCCGCGCCAACTGGCGAGAGCTCGGTTCGAGATAGCCGATCGCCATAGCTTGCCCTTTTACTGGGCCAATGCAGCAAATGGCGCTACGAGCGCACCCGCGCCAGGTGCGATGACCAGTTTGCGACGATTGTTTAGTCAATCACCCTCATCGTTGTCCCCGCACGATCTCCGTGGCGATTACGAGGCGCGTCGCGAGATGCATGTTCAAGTTGGCCATGAGCTTGCCATGGAGTGCGGGGAAAAGACGCCCGATCGTCGTTAATGATTCGCTGCTCAATTCAAAGAACCGCGTCGGTTTGGTAAATACCGCGTCGGCCGTGCGCAGTCCGCCGGTGAACATCGCGACTTCGCCGAAGATACAACCCGGCCCAATTGCAGCCAGACGCCGGATTCCGCCCATGATCTTATTGCCTGTTCGAATCTCGACCTCGCCGCTCGCTATGATGTAAAGCGACGCCCCGGGATCCCCAGTCTTGAAGAGCGTCACGCCCGCTTCGCTATCGCCATAACGAAGCTCAGCTTGCAAAGTTTGAAGCTCAGCTTCCGACAAGCCCTTCGCGAGCGCCGCTTCGCTCACGCTGACTGCCTCATTCACGCTTGTGTCCGAGCAGCGTTCTCTCAACAGTTCGCCCTCGACCCACTCCAGGGCATGATCGAAATCCTCATGCCAGAGCTGCTGCGCCGGAGAATAGAGCCCGAGATCCACGAAGGCCCCGTCTCGATAATCCGCCTGGCTCAAGCCCACCAAAACGCCTGTCACGCCGCGTGTGGAAAGCCGCCTGACACTGCTCATGATAATTCGGCAGCCGGTCGCATCAACGGTGGTCAGCAGCGAGAAGTCGACAATGCAGTAGCGAATGTTGTGGCCAAGGCGGTCCAGTGTGTCGGCAAGTTGATCCGCCGTTCCAAAGAACAAGCCGCCACGCGGACGCAGGACACATACGGACGAGCGAGCTTCAGCAAGCCATAGGGTCGGTGCTGGTGGCCATACGCGCGTCGACGAGAAATTGCTGCCATCCTCTGTCACGAACGTGGTCGCTGACGACAAACTGATGGTGAGAAGAATCATCGCAAGCACGGCGCCCACGAGCAGCGCAAGCGGCACACTGCCGAAGAAAAACACCCCGGCAACCGCGGCGACTATACATAGATTCCATCTGATGTCGGCACGCGTCTCACCCTGGATAGCGCGCTTCACCAGTGTGCACGCCCAGCGATCGATGATGCCTATCCCTGCCGACACCAGCAATCCCGCAAGCACCGCCAGCGGAACATAGTCGAGAAAACCGCCGAAGGCCGTCACTCCCACAAGCAAAATGACTGCGCTCACGCTCGGCACAATGCGGTTTACGTTCGACATCCTCGCGGCAACAACGGATTGCGCTGAGCTCGAGGCGATCGGTAATCCGCCGATTCCGCCTGAAACGATGTTGCCCACTCCTTGCGCAATCAGCGTGCGGTTAACGTTCGCACGCTTACCGGTGATATCGGCCACTACCGCGGAGGTCGATACCGCACTCATGATCGCTTGCAGCGCGAGAAAGAGCGCGTACGGAAATACCCGGACGCTCGTTGCAAGCAGCCAGGCAGGCGTAATCAGACTCCATACCGCGCTGAAGTTGGCCTGTGCCACAACGAATGGCTCGATGGCGCCAAGCGTTGGGCCCAAAGCTTCCTGGCCGGTGAATGGCGCTGCGAGATGATAGATGACAGTGCCGAGCGCCAACGCTGCAAGAAGCGGTTGAACGCGCTTCGTGACGATCGGAATTAGCCACACGGTCGCCGCGGTCAGAATGCCGATCAATAACGCGAGCGGTTTGAACTTCTCGATCAAGTCTCCCCAATGATAGCTGGCGAGGCGGCCCTCGAGTCCCGATAGCGGACCGACCTGCGACCATACGATCAGCAGTCCGATACCCGTGACAAAACCCGCATTCAGGGGATACGGCAGGAATTTCATCGCCTCGCCAATACGCAACACGCCAGCGAGCAGCTGTAGCACGCCCATCAAGACCACTGCAAGAGAAAGGGCCGCGAACACTTCGCCCATCTGCAATTCGGGACCGCCTCGGGCGACAAGATCACCGCATAGTGCGGCATACGTGACGGCGATTGAACTGAGAGGGCCTGATACCTCTCCCGGAGTGCGCGCAATCAAAGCCACGCATAAGCCACCCACTGTGGCGGCGACAAACGAGGCGACCACACCAAACGCGAACGCACCCGCGCCGAGCGGAGTGACCGAGAGCGCCCCGGCGCCTAAGGTGAGCGAAAGCCCAATAATGGCGACCGCAGATCCTCCTGTGAGGATCTCCAAAGGGTTAGCCGCCAGAGCGACGGTTGCATCTCCTCCCTTTTTGTCGTGCGCGGAGACAGCTCCTGGCGCGGCCTTTTGCGGAGGCACGTTGCGATATGCGGAGTTCATTCGTTTGACGGGAGAAAAAAAAATGACAGGAATTCGCTTTTTACCCCCCGGCACGATTTCTTAAGCCTAGCCGGTGGGGGTGTGAATCTATCGGCCTTTGCTGGGAGTGGGGCGCATATTCAGTGAAAATGCGAACGCATGGCAAGTGGCCGCTTGCTCCATCGTATGGCTAGTAGGTAGTGAGGTCTAATTTGCCGGTGGATTTCTC
>CALQFT020000017.1 GCA_943329925.2 Opitutus sp. GAS368 | reverse complement strand
GGTATGAGGTGTCCGCCGCTCGCCCAATGGGGAAGGGCCCCTATCCGCCGTTGGTTTTCTTGTTGGCCAACGGTGCCACAAAGGACTGCACCCCGTGGGTGCGCAGCCTGCGTTTGAAGAGCTTGTCGCCGCACGCCGCATACAGGAGGTCGTGTTGCGGACCGCCGAAGGCCATGTTCGCGACCTTGCCGTTGGGCATGGGCAGGATGCACTGGACGCGGCCGGCTGGATCGCAGACTTGGATGCCCATGCGAGTAGCGACATAAACGCGGCCCTCGGTGTCAACCTCCAGCCCATCCGCGCCGGAGTCGTCGGCGAGGTCGGGTACGGCGAGTTGGAAGAAGCGCTGTTTGTAGGCCAGAGCGCCGTCGGCTTGGATCTGATACGAATAAACCCAGTGCGTTTTCGTATCTGCGACATAAAGCAGCGCTTGATCGGGTGAAAGCGCGATGCCGTTGGAAAACTTCAATCCCGTATCCACGATACGTTTGGTCCCATCGGGCAGGATCAACCAAATATGGCTGGGATCTTTTCCCGTCCAGCCCGGTTCTGTGACATAAATTTTACCATCGTTTCTTACGATCAAATCATTGCCGCGAAAGCCCTCGGCGATCACATCCATGGAACCGTCCGGTTTATAGGCGACAATCTTGTTTTCACCGCCTGCAACCGCGTAAAGGCGACCATCGGGGCCGAAGGCCTGACCGTCTCCCTTGCCGGATTCCTCGATGAAAGTCTCCTGCTTACCCGCCGCGTTGAGGCGATAGGTTTTGCTGTTTGGAACATCGTTAAAGAACAAATCCCCTTTGGCATTGGTTGCCGGGCCTTCCAGAAACTTGTAACCTTCGCTCACCAACGTCCAATCTTCCCCGGGGATCAGCATCTTTTGGAACGCATCGCCACCCAGCGGCATCGCCACTGGTTTGGGCCAGTCTTTCCAGAGAAAACGCATCGCATCGGGAAAGATTATTCCAATCTCTTTTCCGTTATGCCCGCCTTCTCCCCAAGCATGGGCAACTTCGTATCCTGAAAATTGCAAAGCGCGCTCCAATGTTTGATTGGACATCCACCAATCACCGAAGGAATTGTTCAAATCACCCGCGCCGTCTTGTACGAAAACCCGGAGCGGTTTGGGTTCCGTTTTGCGGATTAAAGATGAAAATCTGTCGCCGCCGCGAATATCGGTAAAACTGCCAATTCCGGAAAAGACGCGGTGAAACAAATCGGGGCGCTCGAAGGCAGCGTTGAGCGCGGCGATGGCGCCGGAACTGTGGCCGCCAATGGCGCGGTCGTTGGGGTCATGCGAAAGATGAATGGCGCGCCCGTCGGAGGCCGTCTTGGCTTCCACGGCGGGCAGCAATTCCGTGGCGAGGAACTTGGCGTAATCCGGGGAGAGCGAGTCGTATTCAAAGGAGCGGTTGACGCGGTCGCCGGTGTCGGGGGCGGCGGCCTTCACGCGCCCGGGCTGGACAAAGACCCCGATGGTCATGGGCATCTCGCCCTTGGCGATGAGTTCATCGAAAACTTCGGGCGCCTTATTCGCCACCCCGTCTTGATGCACATACAAACAGGCCGGTTTTGCCGGATTGTAAGCGGCCGGAACGTACACCCAGAACTGTCGGGTGGTGCCGGGGAACACCTTGCTATTTTCCAGAGTAAACTGAAGCACTTCCCCCTTGGGCGGGGCGGGAGTGGGGGCGGCATTTTGGGCCAGCGCAAGGCTGGGCAACACAAAGAAAGCGAGGGAGAGGGGCAGGCGCATGATGAAAATCAGTGAAACATTTGTTGAGGCTGTAACACCATGAAGAATCCGCGATGCCTGACATTCTTTGAGACTGCGCCATTCTCTGCAGGGTGTTCTAATAAAACCGCCTTTCTTCACTATTCTATTGGCTCCATCATGCCCGCACGCGTTTCTTACTTTTTCGCCCATTTAGCCGCTTGTCTTGCAACAGGCAGCCTGCTTCTGGCTGGAAGCGTGTTTGCGCAAACCGCCACTCCAGCGCCAGCGCTGACACCAACTCCAGCGTCAGTTTCAGCGCCGACACCCGAGCCCCAAGGCGCCGCCATTTACCGCGAGTCCTGCGCCGAGTGCCATGGGAAGCGCGGCGAAGGCGTCGTGGGCAAATACGACGATCCCCTCGCTGGCTCCCGCAGCCTGCGCTCGCTGGTGCGCATCATCTCCAAAACCATGCCTGAGGGCAAGGAAGGCACCTGCACCGGCCCCGACGCGGAAGCCGTCGCCGCCTTTATCTACGACGCTTTTTATTCACTCACCGCCCAGGCCAGAACGCACCCCGTGGAGGAAAGTCTCTCCCGCCTGACCGTCTCCCAATATCAGAACTCTGTGGCCGACCTTCTCGGCCGTTTCCGTCAAGGCTTTGACCGACCGCTCGGTCCTCAGCGTGGATGGCGCGGGGCCTATTCTGGGTTCGCATTTGCCACCCCAGAGGAGGAGGCGGAGAACCGGGAGTTGGTCGCGAAAAAGAAGGACAAAAAGCCGCGCCGAGCGGAAAAATTCGACAGGGTGGATCCGCAAATCTCAATGCACTTCGGCCCGGGAAGTCCCGATCCGGAAAAGATGATTCCCGAAGAATTCAACGTCCGCTGGACTGGCTCGATTTACGCGCCGGAAACCGGCTCGTACGAGTTCGTGGTGAAGACGGAGAACGGCGTGCGCCTCTGGGTGAACGAGCCGGACGAGCCCCTCATCGACTCTTGGGTGACGCCGGGCCCGGAGCCGCGCGAGGAGCGCAAAAGTATTTTGTTGTTGGGCGGCCGTTGTTACCGGATTTCCCTCGCCATGTTTAAGTTCAAGGACCGCAGCGCCTCGGTGGAACTGCTCTGGAAACCGCCGCACGGCGTGTTGGAAACCGTGCCGCAATCCCAAGTGATGCCGCAGGAAATCAGCACCAACATGGTGGTCAAAACCGCTCTGCCGGCAGACGATCGCAGCGACGGTTACGAACGCGGCACGACCATTTCCAAAGAGTGGGATCAGGCCACCACCACCGCCGCGCTTGAAGTCGCCGCCCACGTCGAAACGACCCTCGATGCGCTTTCCGGAAGCAAAGCCGGCGCCCCTGATCGCGTGGAAAAGCTGCAGCGCTTCTGCCGCCGCTTTGTCGAAACAGCCTTCCGTCGCCCGTTGAGCGACGCGCAAAACGCAGCACTCATCGAACGCGTTTTCCAAGCCGCGCCCACCCCTGCCATCGCGGTCAAACGCCTCGTGCTTTTCACGCTGAAGTCGCCGCGCTTTCTTTACCCGGAACTTTCTCAAGGGGAGGTTTTCGACGACTTTTCCGTAGCCTCCCGACTGGCGCTGGTCTTCTGGGATTCGTTGCCGGACCCCACGTTGTGGAAGGCGGCGAGCGAGGGGCGGCTTCACACCAAGGAGCAGATCGGCAAGGAAGCGCAGCGCATGGTGGCCGATCCGCGTACGAAGGCCAAGCTGCGCGGCTTTTTCCAGCAGTGGCTCGACTTGGAGCGCGCCGAACACGCCGCCAAGGACGCCGCGCTTTTTCCTGAATTTGACGAGGCTCTCCGCTCCGATTTGCGCAAGTCGCTCTTCTTGTTCCTCGACGAAGTGGTGTGGGGTGAACAGCCCGATTATCGGCGGCTTTTTCAGGCTAACCATTTGTGGCTCAATCAGCGTTTGGGGCGCGTCTACGGTCAAACCCTTGAAGGCGCCGAATTTCAGCGCATCGTGCCGCTGCGCGGCAGGCGCGCCGGAGTGCTCACGCATCCTTACTTGCTCTCCTCCCTCGCCTACAACCGGACGACTTCTCCGATTCATCGCGGCGTCTTCCTGAGCCGTAGCGTGGTGGGGGTGAATTTAAAGAACCCCTCCGTCGCCGTCGCTTTTGAGGACGCCAAGTTCGATCCGAGTCTCACGATGCGGGAAAAAGTGTCCTCTCTGACCAAAAACGCCTCCTGCGCAGGCTGCCACGGCGTCATCAATCCCCTGGGTTTCACCCTTGAACAGTTCGACGCCATAGGCCGCTGGCGCTCCGAGGACAACCGCAAACCCGTCAACGCCACGGTGGATTTCGACGCCGAAGAAGGCACCTCCCTTCACTTCACCGGCCCCGAAGACGTCGCCAACTACGCGGTCTCAAGCGTCAATGCGCACGATGCATTCGTGCGGCAGCTGTTCCTCTATGCAATCAAACAGCCGCCCGCCGCCTTCGGAGCGGACACCCTCAAGCAGCTGCGCACGCAATTCGCCACCAACGGCTTCGACATCCGCAAACTGTTGGTCGACGTCGTCATGACAAAGGCTTCTGCCGGTATTCCGCCCGCCGCTCCAAAAGTCGCCGGCAATTAATGGCGCTTCTTTCCTTTCCCTCTGTCACACTTAAAAACCGTTATGAACCCTCTTAACCGCCGCGAATTTTTGCGTAATCTGGGCGTCTCCGCCGCCTCGCTGCCCTTCCTCTCCGCGCTGCCGAGTTTGAACGCCGCTGCCGCTCAAGGGTCCAGAAAGCAGCGTCTCGTCATCATCTTCACGCCCAACGGCACCGTGCCCACAGAGTTCTGGCCGGATGTCGAGGGAGAGAACTTCCAGTTTAAATCCATCCTCCAACCGCTGGAGCCCTTCAAGAGCCAGACCCTTATGCTCAAGGGCGTCTACAACAAGATCAAGGGCGACGGCGACCAGCACATGCGGGGAATGAGTTGCCTGCTCACCGCCGACCATCTCCTTCCCGGCAACATCATGGGCGGTGGCGGAGCTCCTGCGGGTTGGGCGAGTAATATTTCCATCGATCAAGAAATCAAAAAGGCGTTCCAAGCCCGTCCCGAAACGCAGACCCGCTTCGGCTCGCTCGAGTTTGGTGTCGCCGTCCCCAACCGCGCCGACCCTTGGACGCGCATGTCCTACCTTGGCGCCAACCAACCCGTCTCACCCATAGACGATCCGTACCAAATGTTTGCCAAAATGTATGGGCAGATAAAGGACAAGGACAGTCTGGTGAGCATCATGGACGACGTGAAGGACGACCTGAAAAAGGTTGCCGCAAAGCTCAGCGCCCGGGACAAGCAGATGCTCGAGGAGCACCTCACGCTGGTGCGTTCCATGGAGGCTGAGTTAAAGGCCCCAGCCGTGCACGTCGAACATCCCCTCCCTGACCTCGATCCGGGCATCGAACTGGTCAACGACAACACCCCACAGCTCAGCCGGATGCAGCTCAACCTGCTGGTCAACGCTTTCACCAACGACATGGCCCGCGTCGCCACTTTTCAATACATGCGCAGCGTCGGGGGCGCGCAAATGCGTTGGCTCGGGGTTCAGGAAGGCCATCACGCGTTGTCCCACGAACCGGACACCAACCAGGAGGCCTTCGCCAAACTGGTGAAGATCAACTCTTGGTTTGCCGGAGAGGTGGCCTATCTCGCCAAACGTCTTGCTGAAACCCCCGAGCCCTCCGGCGAAGGCTCGCTTTTGGACAACACGCTGGTGGTTTGGACTAACGAATTGGGCAAGGGCAACAGTCACACCTTGGACAATGTGCCTATCGTCATGGTTGGCGGCGGGGGCGGCTTCAAGATGGGCCGTTTTTCCAAACTGGACAACGTCCCGCACAACCGGCTTTGGCTCACGCTAGCCCAGGCGCTGGGGCACACGGGCTTGAAAACATTCGGCCAAGCAGACCTATGTGTCGATGGCGTTTTGCCTCTTGCCTAATCCCGGCGAGGCGCCGGCTTTCGGGGTGGGAAAGGAAGCAACTACCCAGAGAAATTTCGGAATCAGATAAACAAACACACAGCCCAACCTTATGAAAAACAACATATTCAATACTGTAACGGCAAGGAGTTGCCCTGTGCACGGCGTTGCACAAATTCCCTCAAGACGAATGATCCGTGGGACAAGTTCAGTTCGGCTTGCTGCCGTGGCCCTTGGCCTTTTGGTTGGGGCTCACAGCGGCATGGTTCAGGCCCAAGCCCCCAGCGTAAAACCAGCTGAGTCTAGTGACAAGTGTCCGGTGATTGGTGGAGCCCAGAAAGCCCCCTCCGACAGGCATACTGCTGCCGGTGCCTATTCCAATGGGGACTGGTGGCCGAACCAGTTAAACCTTCATATTCTCCATCAGAATTCGCCCAAGAGTAATCCGCTGGGTGAGTCCTTCAATTACGCCGAGGAGTTCAAGAAACTCGATTTGAATGCCCTCAAGAAGGACATCACAGCGCTGCTGACAACTTCCCAAGATTGGTGGCCCGCCGATTATGGTAACTACGGGCCCCTATTCATTCGCATGGCCTGGCACAGTGCGGGGACCTACCGCGTGACTGACGGCCGCGGAGGCGCCTCCTACGGCACACAACGCTTTGCACCGCTCAACAGTTGGCCCGACAACGGCAATCTCGACAAAGCGCGTCGCTTGCTCTGGCCTATCAAGCAGAAGTACGGCCAGAAAATTTCTTGGGCGGACCTGATGGTCTTCACGGGCAACTGCGCTCTCGAGGCGATGGGCTTTAAGACGTTTGGTTTCGCGGGCGGCCGTGCAGATGTGTGGGAACCGCAGGAAGACATTAACTGGGGACCGGAAAGTAAGTGGCTTGAAGACAAGCGTTATACCGGCGACAGGAAACTCGCGAATCCCCTCGCCGCTGTGCAGATGGGATTAATCTACGTAAACCCAGAAGGCCCTAACGCGAAACCCGATCCGCTCGCTGCCGCCAAAGATATTCGTGAGACTTTCGGTCGCATGGCGATGAATGATGAGGAAACCGTGGCGCTCATCGCCGGCGGACACACCTTCGGCAAGGCCCATGGCGCGGCCAGTCCCAAGGGGAACGTCGGTCCTGAACCAGAGGGCGCCAGCATTGAAGAGCAAGGATTTGGATGGAAGAATAACTTTGGTAAGGGCAAAGCAGGCGACACGATTACCAGCGGTTTGGAAGGCGCTTGGACTTCAACCCCCACGAAGTGGTCCAACGAATATTTCGACAACCTGTTTGATTACAACTGGGAGCTCACAAAGAGTCCGGCTGGTGCCCAACAGTGGACGCCCAAGGGCGATTCGGCCAAGAAGACCGTGCCAGACGCACACGACCGCTCCAAAACGCACGCGCCGATCATGTTCACAACGGACTTGGCGTTGAAGCTGGACCCTAGCTACGCCAAGATTTCAAAACGGTTCCATGAGAACCCAAAAGATTTTGAGAAAGCCTTCGCAAAGGCGTGGTACAAGCTGACCCACCGTGACATGGGCCCGGCTGCGCGCTGCCTCGGACCGCTCGTTCCCGAAACGCAGTTGTGGCAGGACCCTGTTCCTAAGGTTGACCACGCTTTACTCGGGGAGCAGGACATCGCAGAGCTCAAGGGCAAAATCCGCGCATCGGGTCTGTCTACTTCGCAATTGATCTCGACCGCGTGGGCCTCGGCGTCCACGTTCCGCGGGACGGACAAACGTGGTGGAGCAAACGGAGCCCGTATTCGCCTCGCCCCGCAGGCGAATTGGGAAGTGAATCAACCGACTGCACTTGCGAAGGTCTTACCGGCGCTTGAAAAAATCCAAAAGGATTTCAACGGCGCGCAGTCCGGTGGTAAGAAAGTTTCTATCGCTGATCTGATCGTGCTTGGCGGGTGTGCCGCTGTTGAGGATGCGGCCAAGAAGGCTGGTCAGGCAGTGAAGGTTCCTTTTTCGCCCGGGCGGACTGACGCCTCGCAAGAGATGACCGACGTGCCTTCCTTTGCCGTTCTGGAGCCAACTACGGACGGGTTCCGTAACTACTTTGGTCACGAACATGACAGGCCTGCAGAAGAGTTGTTACTCGAGCGCGCAAGCCTGCTCACGCTCACGGCTCCGGAAATGACCGTGCTTGTAGGCGGCATGCGGGTCCTTAATACCAATGTTGGATTCGCTCAGCTTGGTGTTTTTACAAAACGCCCAGGGGCTTTAACTAACGACTTTTTCGTCAACCTGTTAGACATGGGTACGGAATGGAAGAAGTCCCCCGCATGCGAGCACTTCTTCGAAGGACGTGACCGCAAGACGGGGGAGGTCAAATGGACCGGTTCCCGAGTTGATTTGGTGTTTGGATCGAACTCGCAACTGCGAGCCATCGCGGAAGCGTATGCTTCTAAAGATGCGGAACAGAAGTTCGTGAACGACTTCGTGGCAGTCTGGAACAAAGTGATGAATCTTGATCGTTTTGACCTTAGCCCGACGTTAACCGCGCGCCGGTAACGAAGGTGGCACTGGGCATGGCGGCACCGAAGTGTGCTGCCATGCCATAGCCCTCGGGGTAGGCTCATTTTCTCACGTCACATCTTCGACGAGACGCAGGAATTCCATCCGCTTCTCCGACGCCTATCTGGGTGTTTGTGAGAGGGGAAAGGAACGCTTTATTTTTGGCACTCTGAAAGCCGGTGGCGGCACACGTCGCGCGCATGCTCATAAGCGGCAACAGCATCGGCGTGTTCGTTTGGAGCGACAAACGACTCCTTCTGCGACAAAATTGGATGTCTTTGCTGCTCGAGCACCGGCGCATCGATTGCCTTCACATGCATCGCCACAGTCCTCGGGAAAATAAAACGCCGGCCCCCTTTCGGAGACCGGCGTTTAAATGAATCACAATTGATTCAAACGAACCGCTGTCGGTTCATTTCAGACTTAGTAGTCCATGCCGCCGTGCCCGTGGTGGGAGTCCCCTGCGGGAGCGGCCTTCTTCTCAGGCATCTCAGTGACGATCGCTTCGGTCGTCAAGAGTAGGCCTGAGATGGAGGAAGCGTGCTGGAGCGCGCTGCGGGTGACCTTAGTCGGATCCACAACGCCGGCCTTGACTAGGTCAATCCATTCGCCAGTGGCGATGTTGTACCCGTCGTTGCCCTTACGGCGCTTGGCTTCACTCACGATCAACGCGCCTTCGAGGCCTGCGTTGTCAGCGAGCTGGCGCAAAGGAGCCTCGATCGCACGGCGGATGATCCCCGCACCGATCAATTCGTCACCTTCGAGCTGGAGCTTATCCAATGCCTTCTGAGCGCGGATGAGAGCCACACCGCCGCCGGGGACGATTCCTTCTTCCACTGCTGCGCGCGTGGCGTGCAGGGCGTCTTCAACGCGGGCCTTCTTTTCCTTCATCTCAGTTTCGGTTGCAGCACCGACGTGGATGACGGCCACACCGCCTGCGAGCTTGGCGAGGCGCTCTTGGAGCTTCTCACGGTCGTAGTCGGACGTGGTTTCTTCAATCTGACGGCGGATCTGGGAAACGCGGCCTTGGATGTCGGCCTGCTTGCCAGCGCCTTCGACGATGGTGGTGTTTTCCTTGTCGATGGTCACACGCTTGGCCTTGCCGAGGTCTTCAAGTCCGAGGTTCTCGAGCTTGAGGCCGAGGTCTTCAGTGATGAGACGTCCGCCGGTGAGCACCGCGATGTCTTCGAGCATGGCCTTGCGACGGTCGCCAAAGCCAGGGGCCTTGACTGCCGCGATGGCGAGGGTGCCGCGCAGCTTGTTGACTACGAGAGTCGCCAGAGCTTCGCCTTCGACGTCTTCGGAGATAATCAAGAGCGGCTTGCCGGTCTTGGCCACCTTTTCCAGCAAAGGAAGGATGTCCTTGAGGCTTGAGATCTTCTTCTCGTGAAGAAGGATGTAGGGCGAGTCGAGGATCGCTTCCATGCTTTCGTGATTGGTCACGAAGTAAGGAGAAATGTAGCCCTTATCGAACTGCATGCCTTCAACCACGTCGAGGGTGGTTTCAATGGACTTGGCTTCTTCCACCGTGATGGTGCCGTCCTTGCCGACCTTGTCCATCGCGTCTGCGATGATGTTGCCGATCGCGGAATCCCAGTTGGCGGAAACGGTTGCGACCTGAGCGATTTCCGTGCGGTCCTTGACCTTCTTGGAGATCTTGTGGAGTTCGCCCACGATGGCTTCAACAGCCTTCTGGATGCCGCGCTGCAGCGACATGGGGTTGGCCCCCGCTGTCACGTTCTTGAGACCTTCGCGATAGATGGACTCGGCGAGAACCGTTGCTGTTGTGGTGCCGTCACCAGCGATGTCGCTGGTCTTGGACGCCACTTCACGCACGAGCTGGGCGCCCATGTTTTCATAGGGGCATTCCAATTCGATTTCCTTGGCGACGGTGACGCCGTCCTTGGTGATCGTGGGTGAACCGAACTTTTTGTCGAGAATCACGTTACGTCCGGCTGGCCCGAGGGTCGCCTTGACGGTTTTTGCGAGTTTTTCGACGCCGCGCAACAAAGCGTGCCGTGCGGCTTCATCAAACAGGAGTTGTTTAGCTGCCATAAGATTTGAGTATTAAGAGATGTTTGGGATGGGTTGGTTTTCCTACGATTAGCTGACGATCCCGAGGATGTCGTCTTCGCGGAGGATGAGATAGGAGACTCCGTCGAGCTTCACTTCCGTGCCGCCGTACTTGGAGATGATAACCTTGTCACCTTTCTTTACGGTGAAGGCGATGAGCTTGCCGTGCTCGTCATGTTTGCCGGTGCCGATGGCAACGACTTCTGCTTCCTGCGGCTTTTCTTTAGCCGTGTCTGGGATGATGATCCCGCCTTTTTTGAGTTCAGTTTCCTCGATCGGTTTTACGAGAACCCGATCACCGAGGGGGCGAATTTTAACGCTCATGGTGGTCTTGTTGTACTAGTTTGGTTTTGGGTTTCTGGATTACGCTGTCTGCTTGCTTTGTCGGGTTGAACCAGAGGCGCAGGCAGACGGGTAAAGGGGTTTGGCGTTATGCCATGCGGACGGCGCGTTTAGGAATGCTTTTTCTTGTCGTCATCGACGACTTCGAACTCTGCGTCCACTACGTCACTTTTACCGTCCTTTTTCGCGGAGGCGCTTGCCGCTCCGCTGGCATGGTCTTCCGAAGCGGGAGCCGCTCCGGCGTGCTTGTAAAGTTCTTCGCTGACAGCTTGGAATTGATTCTGCAAATCCGTGTAAGCAGTTTTGATCGCTTCCACATCGCTACCTTTCAGCGCGGAGCGTACCGTTTCCACGGCTTTCTCGATACCGGTGCGCTTATCTTCGGGAAGTTTATCGCCCAAATCTTTAACCTGCTTTTCGCACTGGTAGGCGAGATTATCCGCGTTATTGCGCACCTCGGCTGATTCGCGTGCCAACCGGTCTTCTTCGGCGTGCGCCTCAGCTTCGCGCTGCATGCGCTCAACCTCTTCCTTACTCAAGCCGCTCGAGCCGGTGATGGAGATTTTTTGCTCCTTGCCCGTACCGAGATCCTTGGCCGAGACATGGAGGATACCGTTGACGTCGATGTCGAAGGTCACCTCGATCTGCGGCACTCCGCGCGGGGCTGGCGGGATTCCGTCGAGCTTGAAAGTGCCAAGCTGCTTGTTGTCGCGGCTCATGCTGCGTTCACCTTGCAATGCAACAATTTCCACACCGGGCTGATTTTCTGAGTAGGTGGAAAAAATCTGCGCCTTGCGTGTCGGGATCGTTGTGTTGCGAGGGATCATCGGGGTGGCGACACCACCGGCCGTTTCGATTGCCAACGTCAGCGGGGTGACATCTAAAAGCAAAACGTCCTTCACATCACCGCGCAGCACACCGCCCTGGATTGCCGCGCCTACGGCGACAACTTCGTCCGGATTCACACCCTTGTGTGGTTCTTTGCCGATGATGTTGCGCGCGGTTTCAACGACCTTGGGCATGCGGGTCATTCCTCCCACGAGGACGAGTTCGTCGACGTCTTTCTCTGCGAGCTTGGCATCGGCCAAGCAGGCGCGCACGGGTTTCATCGTGCGCTCAAAAAGGTCGTCAGTGAGCTGCTCTAACTTTGAGCGGGAAAGCGACTTCTGAATGTGCTTTGGCCCGGTCTGGTCGGCCGTGATGAACGGGAGATTGATTTCGTATTGCTGCGAGGAAGAGAGAGCAATTTTCGCTTTTTCTGATTCCTCTTTTACGCGCTGGATGGCGTCGGGTTGCTTGGAGAGATCAATGCCGGTGTCGGCCTTGAACTCGTTAGTGACCCAATCCATGAGACGATTGTCCCAGTCATCGCCGCCCAGATGCGTGTCGCCGTTGGTGGCACGCACTTCGAAGACGCCGTCGCCGATTTCCAGCACCGAGATGTCGAAGGTGCCGCCACCGAGATCGTACACGGCGATTTTCTCGTCTTTCTTTTTATCCAGCCCGTAAGCGAGGGATGCGGCGGTGGGTTCGTTGATGATTCGCAACACTTCAAGCCCGGCAATCTTGCCTGCATCCTTGGTCGCATTGCGCTGGGAATCATTGAAGTACGCCGGAACAGTGATGACTGCTTGGGTGATGGTTTCACCTAGTTTCGCCTCGGCGTCTGCCTTGAGCTTGCTCAAGATCATTGCGCTGATTTCCGGCGGAGAGTATGTGCGGGTCTCGCCACCGACGGTCACTTGAATGTGAGCGTCGCCGTTGGGTGCTTTGACGACTTTGTACGGGATGCGCTTGAGCTCATCCTGGACTTCATCATATTTGCGGCCCATGAAGCGCTTGACGGAAAAGATCGTGTTTTGCGCGTTAGTGATGCCTTGACGTTTGGCGGCCTGACCCACCACGCGTTCGCCGGTTTTGGTGAAGGCCACAATCGACGGAGTCGTGCGTGCGCCTTCGCTGTTTTCGAGCACCACAGGCTCCCCGCCTTCCATGACTGCCATGCAGGAGTTGGTGGTGCCGAGGTCGATGCCTAGAATTTTTGCCATAGAAAGTTCGGAGTTTGGACGTTTGTATTTCGGACTCGAAGTCTGACCGCCGATACAGAAGCAAGGGCCGCGCCATCTTTGTTTGTCATCTTTAAACTACTAAACATTAGTCACTTGTGTATTGTTGGTGGTGGTGCGTTGGTGTGTCACTCCCGGCATCTGGCACACGTGCGCCAATGTAAAATGCGCCACTCTGACGCACCGTGTGCTTGTTGCGGCTTCTTAGGGCGGAGCGTGTGTTCACCAAACGTTGTGTTGGTCATTTCGCCCGGAACGGCGTGCATGGCCTTGCGGGACTCTCGCCACGGGCTATGGTTTGCCAACGGCCCCGCCGGTTCACCCTTCAACTTCTCGATTTTGTGCGTCAAAGCCTCTTAGCTCTGTCTTCAATTGGTCCGTGGTTTCTTCTGCTCGCGGCATGCGCCAGTTCCAAACCGGCGGCCGCCGTAGTGCAAGGGGCTCCATCCGCCGTGAAGCCAAGGATCCCCCAGCGTGTGCCCCAGCACACAAACACTCCAGCAGAGAGGGCGGCTAGGGCGGCCGAGCCATGGATTGGCATCCAAATCACCGAGGAACTCGTGCCGGTGATAGGCCAGGAGCGTGGACTCAAACTGTTTTAAAAAGTCGAAGATTGGACGTCCCGATTCTGATTTTACGCTCTTCCAGTAATATAACCCGCATTGAAACCAGTTACATTCCAAGGGAAGGAATTTTCGAATTTGCAGCTGCTACGCAGACTGCTCGCGCTAAGCTGGCGGTATCGTTGGGGCTGCATTAAAATCCTTGCAGCGCAGATGATTCTATTGGGGTCAACGCTTGCAACCATCGGGCTTACTGGGCTGGGTATCGACACGTTGCGCTATGCGCTGGACCCCTCTGTCCGAGCTCCCGCCTGGCCAGCGGCACTGACGCCTCCGCCGGATTGGCCTGCCATAAGGGCTCTCGAGGGGGTTGCCGTTGGCATACTGCTGCTGGCACTTGTGCGATTCGCTTTCGGATATTTCAACGGCATTTGGTTTGGAGAACTGCTTCAAGGACGGCTTGTTGTGGATCTGCGCGCGGAGTGCTATGACAAACTGCAACGGCTCAACTTTCGTTTTTTCGACTCAAACTCCAGCAGTTCCCTCATCAATCGAATTGGTGGCGATGTCCAATCGGTGCGTCTCTTTGTCGACGGCGTGCTCTTTCCTGTGGTGACGCTCATCGTATCTGTCTGCGCGTCGCTGGCGTATATGCTGGCGGTACACGTCAAACTCACGCTGGCATGCCTTGCCACAACCCCTTTGTTATGGGCGTGTTCCACATTTTTCTCACGGGCGGCGCGCCCCTCCTACAAGCTGGGCAGTGAACTCTTCGATTCGCTCGTGCAGCGCCTGGCTGAGACGATTCGGGGCGTGCAGGTTATCAAAACATTTGCCCGCGAAGACGCTGAACTCGCTCGACTGGAAGCCGCCAACGATGCGGTCCGCAACGCCCAACACCGCATCTTTTCACAAGTCACAACCTTCGTTCCCATCACCCTCTTTCTAAGTCAGGTGAACGTCATTGTGCTGCTCGGTTACGGTGGCTGGCTGGCTGTGCGCGGTGAGATCGGCGTGGGCACTGGGTTGGTAGGATTTGCCGCGATTCTACAACAGTTTTCTGGGCAAATCGCTGGGATCGGGAACATCGCGAACTCCATGCAGCAATGTCTGCGTGCGGCGCAACGAGTCTTCGAGGTACTCGACGCTCCCATCCAAATCCATGCACCAGATAAGCCGCTTCCTACGACGGCAATTCGTGGAGAGCTTCAATTCGAGGGGGTCTCTTTCACCCACGCTACGGATTCAGTGCTGCGAGACGTGAGTTTTAAAATAACTGCAGGCCAATGTGTTGCGCTGGTTGGTCCGACTGGAAGCGGCAAGAGCAGCCTACTGAATCTAATCCCCCGTTTTTACGATCCATCGGAAGGCCGAGTCTTGCTGGACGGCGTTAACATTCGTGAAATGGATCTTCTCTATCTGCGCCAGCAGGTCGGGATGGTATTTCAGGATAGCTTTTTATTCAGTACGACCATCGCCGCAAATATCGCGTTTGGCCGCCCCTCAGCAACCCAAGCGCAAATTGAAAAGGCGGCGAAGATTGCGGCGGCACACGACTTTATTACCGAGCTTCCCGGCGGCTATGAAACGGTTCTGGGCGAGGCCGGCGTTGGTCTTTCGGGCGGCCAACGGCAACGGTTAGCTATTGCGCGGGCTCTGCTTCTCGAGCCAGCACTGCTGCTTTTGGATGACCCCACCGCCGCAGTCGATCCGGGGACCGAGCATGAAATTGCCGAGGCCATGGAAGCCGCGATGCAGGGGAGAACGACATTCATCATCGCGCATCGCCCAGCGCTGCTGCGACGTGCTTCGCTGATTTTAGTGATCGAGGACGGCAGGATCGTTCAAGCAGGGACGCATGACGAGTTGGTGCAGATCTCCGGCTATTACCGAACAGCGGCGCTTCTGCAGGCTGATTCCGGGGAGTCCGCCAATGCTAATTTCGCTACCACATGAACCCGCGCGCCGTCCCACTCACCTTCGTGCGCCACGATCCGGAGACCACACAGCACCGGCCCGAGGACAATGTGTTCGCGCTGCTACGACGCGTATTTCAATACGCAAAGCCACACCGCAGGCTGCTGATTCCGTTGAGTATACACGTTTGTTTACGGGCTGCTTTACTGCCGATTGGAACTTGGGCAATGGCCGCCGTCATCAACGGCCCCATCGCGCATCGCGACGCCAAAGGCGTCATTTACGGCGCGGTGGGCTTCGCCGCGTTGGCCGCCCTGACTAATTTCCTTTTTCATTACCGCTACAAACTCGCGCTCCTATTGGGAGAGGCTGTGATCCATGATTTGCGCGCCGCCGTATTCCAGCATGTGCTGCGAATGCCGATGTCTTACTTCGACAAAACTAAAACCGGTCGGATCATTGGGCGAGTCACCACGGACATCGATAGCATCCGCACTGGAGTGCAGGACGTCGTATTTATCAGCGCGGTTCAAATCGGCCAGATGCTGGTCGCCTCTGCCTTGATGCTCTATTACGACCGCGTCTTGTTTTTAATGGTGGCGTCACTGGCCCCCATTGTTTGGGTTTTGAACCGAACCTTCACCAAGCGCGTGACCGAGGCACAACGCAAAGCGTCGGAGAGTTACAGCCGCATCGCCGCTACACTCGCCGAATCTGTGAGCGGCGTGCGTGTCACGCAAGGATTTGTGAGAGAAGATGTAAACGCAGCGTATTTCCGGGACCTCGCCGCGGATCAGGCGGGATACAACATGGTGATGGCGCGCACCTCGGCACTTTTTTTGCCGCTTTTGGAATGCATCACACAGGGCTTCACTGCCCTGCTGCTACTTGTAGGATCATGGCGAATCCTCGCCCCCGGCTCCACGGAGAGCATCGGCGATATTGTGCAGTTTTTCTTCCTCTCCGCGCTGCTCTTTGAGCCGGTTAAAAGCGTCGGAAATCAGTATGCCTCCGCGCTGGCTGCCATGGTTGGCGCCGAGCGGGTCTTCCGTTTGTTGGACACCCCGCCGGCGTGGTCGGACGCACCCGGAGTGCTGCCACTCGCCGCACCTGAAAATTCCAAGGAGGCTCCAGTGGGTATCCGCGTGGAGTTTGAAAAGCTCTGGTTTGCATACGAGCCGGGTCGACACGTGCTCAAAAACATCAACTTTTGCGCCATGCCAGGACAGACGGTTGCGCTGGTCGGACACACTGGGAGTGGGAAGACATCCATCACGAACCTGCTTGCCAAGTTGTATTTGCCCGAGAGCGGAAAGCTGCTCTTGGATGGCATGGAAATTAACGAAATCCAATCCGACTCGCTGCACCGTCAGATGGGGGTGGTTCAACAGAGCAGCTTTTTATTCGAGGGGACGGTGCTGGACAATATCCGGTTTGCGCACCCGGAGGCGACTGAGGAAGAGGCGATGGAGGTCACGCGGCGGCTCGGGTTCGGCGATTTAATTGAGGCGTTACCTCAAGGAATTCTAACCCCAGTGGGTGAGGGTGGGACTGGTCTCTCTTCCGGGCAAAGGCAGTTGGTGAACTTTGCGCGCGCCTTACTTCTAAATCCGCGCCTGCTCATTTTGGACGAGGCCACCAGTGCCATCGACGCCCCAACTGAGGCTCGGATTCAACGCGCTCTGGCCACCCTGCTGCATGGGCGCACAAGCTTTGTTGTGGCCCACCGCTTGAGCACAATCCGCGGAGCCGACCTTATTCTCGTGTTAGAAAACGGTGAGATTGTGGAACGCGGCACGCACAGTGAACTGCTTGTTCTTCAGGGGGTATACGCAAAGCTGCACGCGTATTTCACGCGGGCATAGATCTAGTCATAGCCTTGTATCGATGACATTTCCTTTGCGCGCCCCGAAGTGGGGAGTTTAACGCTTGGCGGCCCTTACTTTTTCCTTCTGCTCTTCAGCGTTGGATTGGATGCGTTGGAGGTCGTAGGCGAGTTGTTGCTCGAGTTGGCCGATTCCGGCGTGATCGCCACTGGCGGCGGCTTTGGCCATTTGTTCCTTCAAAAAGAGCTCTTTTTCAGCTGTTTTTGATTTTGCAAAAGATTCTATTTCAGCTATTTGCTCCTTTTGTGCCGCACTCAGTGCTGCTGTAGGTGAATGCTTCTCCAATCGTTCCATCGCGAGTTCGTATGCGCTTTTCATGGGGAAGTTCGTGAAAAGTTTTAGCCCTTGAGTCAATCTTAGTCTGATGATTCGCCTGATTAGCACAGATTTTGACGGCACGCTGGTTGACCACTTCGGAAGTCCGGCGGTTGATCCAGAGCTGTTTTCCACGCTTAAAATGCTCCAATCCCGCGGGGTGTTTTGGGCCATTAACACCGGCCGGGATCTTCCTTTTGTGGATGACGGCTTGCGCGAATTTAACTTTACCGTGACTCCAGATTTCGTGGTGACGGCTGAGCGTGAGGTGTTTCATCGTGGATTGGATGGCCAGTGGCAAGACTTCGGGGAGTGGAACCGGCGTTGTTATGAAGAGCACGACACGCTGTTTGAATCGGCCTCTGGCTTTTTGGAGGACATCCGCTGCTTTTTGAAAAAGAGCGTTCACGCCGATCCGATCTATGAAGGGGAGCGGATGGTGGGCTTGGCGTCGAAGTCGGAGTCGGACATGGATCTGATCTGCGAGTTTTTGGAAGCCGAGCGTATAAAGGTTCCCGGCTTTGCCTACATGCGGAACACAATTTGGGTGCGCTTCTGCCACGAGGCTTACAGCAAGGGCACCGCGCTGGGGGAATTGGCTCGTCTGACGGATATTAGCCGGGATGAAATTTTCGCAGCGGGCGATCATTACAATGACCTGCCGATGCTCGACGGCACCCACGCGCACTGGGTGGCCTGTCCCAGCAACGCGGTGGAAGCGGTGCAGGCGGCGGTGCGCGCGGCGGGCGGCTTTGTGGCGGAAGGTCGCTGCAGCACGGGCATTGTGGAGGCTCTGGCGCATTTAAGCGCGCTGGGAGAGTTCGCCCTGCCAGGCGCCTGAGTTTCTCTATGCGCGCAGACTGGCATGTGGAGCGTGGGGCATTTCGGGCGAGGGGGACGCGCTGGAGGAGGCACGACGGTCATTCTACAAACCATTTGTGGCGCGGAGATGGTCCGTCGGGCGAGTGGTTGCTGAAATGGTATCGCTATCCGGAGACGGGGATTCATCCCGAGCCTGAAGTCGCACAATTTTTGCGATCACAAGGATATGGAGATGCTCCAGAATTTGGCGCGCGGCTTGACCAACGTCGAGGGAAGGCTAGGATAACGCGCGCCTTTGTCCAGAGGTGGGTGGAGGGAGCGTCCGCGTGGGATTACACCGTGGAGGCATTGCGCACAGGCGTTGTGGACGAGGGATACGCGCGGGACCTCGGCCGTTGCGTGGGCGAGCTGCACGCCGTTCTGGGATCCGGTGCGGTTGGGACGCCGTTTGCTGCGATGGCTTGGGATGCGGTGGCGCAGCAACGCTGGATCGGACGTCTAATTGGTGGCATCGAGCAATGGATTAGCGCGCTGGGAGGGGAGCGACCCTTCGCGGTGCCAGAGGAAACGTGGAGCGAGTTGCGGCGAGATTGGGTGACTGGTGAGAATGGGTGGAGAGGGCGAGTCGAGCAGCTCGCGAGATTATCGCTGAGCGGAGTGCAATGCAGGGTGCATGGCGATTTGCATTTGGGACAGGCTTTGGAGCGGAAGGAGGATGGGGTGCGGCGTTTTTACTTCGTCGATTTTGAGGGGGAGCCGACCCGGCCGCTTGCGGAGCGCAGGCTGTTGGATACACCGCTTCGAGATGCGGCTGGGATGTTGCGATCCTTCGCGTATGCAGTGGCGCTAAGCGGCGCATCTGATGGTGCGCAACAGACTTTGCAGGAAGCGTTTTTGGATGCATGGACTCGCTCCGCACCAATTCTAGGGAGCGCCTGGAGGAGCTGCCTAGACGGCCTGGCATGGGAAAAAACTATTTACGAGGCCCTCTACGAAATGCGCCACCGCCCGGATTGGCTTTGGATTCCTTTGCGTGGTTTGGCGTCTTGGCGTTGAAAAACAATTGCGGCCCGGGGCGGCGCTGCGTTTTGTTGTGGGTGTGAGTTTTTATCGGCACCTCGTTCGTCCCCTTCTGTTCTCTTTTGATCCGGAATCCGTCCATCATTTTGCCATGGACTGTTTGGAAATCGCCGGGCCGGCGCTCAACCGGCTTTCACCCGCGCCCGACCCTCGACTGGCCCGCACGGTATTCGGCGTGCGATTTCCCAGCCCGGTGGGGTTGGCGGCTGGATTCGACAAAAATGCGGTGGCGCTGCCGGGATGGGAAGCGCTTGGGTTTGGATTTGCCGAGATTGGGACAGTCACGGCGAAGGCGCAACCGGGCAATCCCAAGCCTCGGATGTTTCGGCTGCCGGAAATGGAGGCTGTCATCAACAGGCTGGGGTTCAACAATCAAGGGGCCGACGCAGTGGCCAACCGGTTGCGACTGCTGCGGGAGAGTGGCCGCTGGCCTGGCATTCCCGTTGGTGTGAATCTGGGCAAATCGAAGGTCACTCCATTGGAGGAGGCAACCGCTGATTACGTGGAGTCGTTTGTGAGACTGCGCGATTACGGCGATTACTTTGTGCTCAACGTATCCTCGCCCAATACGCCGGGGCTGCGCCAATTGCAGGACAAGTCGGCGTTGGACGGACTGCTTTCCGCGGTGCAAGCCGCCAATACCACACGTCTACCGGTGCTGCTCAAAATCGCGCCTGATTTGGAATGGGCCGCCATCGAGGAGATTTTGGCGCTGGTTGAGATCCACAAGCTCGCTGGAGTGATTGCGACCAACACGACCATCGACCACAGTTGCGTACCGGAGTCACGGCGAGAGCAGGGGGGCTTGAGCGGCCAGCCGTTGAAGGCGCGTGCGTTGGCGGTGCTCAAGTTTATTGTCGGCAACACGGGGCTGCCAGTCATCGCTGTCGGGGGAATCGGGTCATCGGATGACGCCATGGCGCGCTTGGATGCAGGGGCGGCTCTGATCCAAATTTACACTGGGCTGGTGTATGCTGGGCCGGGACTTGTGCGTGGGATTCACCGCGCCATTTTGAAGAGCCTGAAATAGGGGAGAGAATAGGGGCGAGGCGTGTGTCAAAATGGCACGAAGCTTGGGCTTAAATGAGCTGATTTGGCGCAGGTTTCGCACTAAAGCGACAAATTTCTAGAAGCACAAGCACTGGCACTGTTCCTGCATTATACTGAGATAGTTTCTGCAGTCAGCCTTCAGTCAATCCTACTATGAATCCCGAACGCTTTACTGAAAAATTCCGCCAAGCCTTCGACGCTGCTCACGAAAGCGCCGCCCGCCGCCAGCACACCGAGTTCGACAACGAACATTTTCTGGACGCGCTTTTGACCCAGCCCGAGGGAGTCTCCCTACCCCTGATCGAAAACGCAGGGGCCTCCCCCTCCATGTTGCGCCAGTTGCTCGACCCCGAGCTCGCCCGCCGCGCCACCGCTTCGGGCACTACGGTTCCCGGTCCCTCGCGGGATTTGGTGGCCATGCTCACCGCCGCCGAGGCGGAGCGTACGCGCCTTAAAGACGAGTACCTCAGCGCCGAACATTACCTCCTCGCGCTCGTGCAAGGAAAGTTACCCCTGAGCCGGATGCTGAAGGAAGTCGGGTTAACTCATCCCTCCCTGCTTGCCGCGCTGCAAAAAGTACGGGGCTCCCAGCGCATCACTGATCAGAATCCGGAGGCGAAATATCAGGCGCTGGAAAAATATGGACGCGACCTCACCGCGCTAGCGCACCGAGGGAAAATCGATCCTGTCATTGGGCGGGATTCGGAAATTCGCCGGGTCATGCAAGTGCTTTCTCGGCGCACGAAGAACAACCCGGTGCTCATCGGAGAGCCCGGGACGGGGAAGACGGCGATTGCGGAAGGTTTGGCGCGGAGAATCGTGTCAGGGGACGTGCCTGAATCGCTTAAGAACAAGCGGCTCATTGCGATGGATTTGGGGGCGATGGTCGCCGGAGCCAAGTTCCGCGGGGAGTTCGAGGACCGGCTCAAGGCGTTTTTAAAGGACGTCCAGGACTCGCAGGGACAGGTCATTTTGTTCATCGACGAGCTTCACACTTTGGTCGGTGCCGGAGCGGCGGAGGGTTCCATGGATGCCTCCAACATGCTCAAGCCGGCGCTCGCTCGGGGAGAATTGCGCACCATTGGGGCGACAACCTTGGATGAATACCGCAAGCACATTGAAAAGGATCCCGCTCTGGAACGCCGCTTTCAACCCGTGTACGTAGACGAGCCCAGCGTCGAGGACACCATCGCGATCCTGCGCGGGCTCAAGGAGCGTTACGAAGTCCATCACGGAGTGCGTATCGCCGACTCCGCGCTGGTGGCTGCCGCGACGCTTTCAAGCCGCTACATCGCGGACCGGTTTTTACCCGACAAGGCGGTCGATCTTATGGACGAGGCCGCTGCGCGCTTGAAAATCGAGCTGGAATCCATGCCAGCAGAAATTGATCAATTGGAGCGTCAAAGCATGCAGTTGGAGATGGAGCGCCAGGCACTGAAAAAGGAAACGGATCAGGCGAGCCGCGACCGGCTAGAACGCATCGAGCGAGAGCTCTCCGTGGTGAAGGAGGAGGCGACGCGCTTGAAATCGCAGTGGTTGATCGAAAAGGGCGAGATCGAAAAGGTCCGCGAATTGACGGCGCGCACGGAGAAGCTGCGTTTGGAATTGGAACAAGCGCAACGCAAGGGAGACTTGGGTCGGGCGAGCGAAATTCAATACGGACTTTTACCCGAAGCACAAAGGCAAGTCCAAGAGCAGGACAAGCGGATGCAATCCTTGCAGGGTGGAAAACCCATGCTGCGGGAAGAGGTTACTGAGGAAAACATTGCCCAGGTCATCTCTGCTTGGACGGGCATTCCGGTGACAAACCTGCGCGAAGGCGAGCGGGAAAAACTTGTCCACATGGAGGAGCGCCTCGGCAAGCGGGTGATCGGACAGCGCCCTGCGATAAAGGCGGTGGCCAACGCTGTGCGACGCGCACGGGCGGGGTTGCAGGATCCCAACCGGCCGATTGGATCGTTTATTTTCCTGGGACCGACAGGCGTGGGCAAGACGGAGCTTGCCAAGGCGCTCGCGTCGTTTTTGTTCGACGACGAATCAGCGATGGTGCGCATCGACATGAGCGAATACATGGAGCGTCACTCCGTTGCGCGGTTGGTGGGGGCGCCTCCCGGGTACATCGGGTTTGAGGAAGGCGGGCAGTTGACGGAGGCGGTGCGCAGGCGGCCGTACGCGGTGGTGCTGTTTGACGAGATTGAAAAGGCGCACCCAGAGGTGTTCAACATCCTGCTACAGCTTTTGGACGACGGAAGAATCACGGACAGCCAAGGTCGCACCGTGGATTTCAAGAATACCGTGGTGATCCTGACCTCGAACATTGGCAGCCAGCATATTTTGGAGGTGGAGAACGCGGAGCAGCGCGAGGCGCTCGTGACGCAGGCGTTGCGCGAGCATTTTCGGCCCGAGTTTTTGAACCGGATCGACGAAACAATCTTGTTTGACCGGCTCAGCGAGGCGGATCTGGCGGAGATTGTGACCATTCAACTTGCGCAACTGGAAGCCCGCATGGCGCCGCAGAAGCTGGAACTCCATGTCAGCGCTGCCGTGCGAACGCTCCTCGCGGAGGAGGGCTACGATCCGGTGTACGGCGCACGGCCGCTGAAGCGTACCATCCAGCGCCGTCTGCTGGATCCCCTTTCGCTGGCGTTGCTGGAAGGCCGCTTCAAGGAAGGGGATCACATCCACGCCGAAACGCACAACGGCACTATCGAGTTCGAGACGACGAAAGCAGAGAGTCCGTAACTTCGGCACGTAAGGGAATTTTGCCCCACGGCAAACGGAGCAGGCGGAGGAATTCGTTTCTCCGCCTGTGACTCCGATCCATGGCCGAGCGAGCCCTTACGCCAGTGTAATACCAAATCTTGAACAAAACTGGTCCTTCTCTCCCGGGACTTAACGCTCCAAAAACTCAGACAGTCATTACGGAGCTGGGGCTCCGTGTTTCCAGGTGCTGAGGTCTTTTAATCAGCCATAAACCTAAAAGAGATGGTGTAAGTTTGTCTCTGGATCAGGAGTGGTGGGCATATTGTTAGTCTGGATGGAGTTGAGGAAGTCCTTGAGTTTTAGATCGCGAAATCTTTTGCAAGCCGACAATCTCCTGTCATCTATCTGTTTTGCTATTTTTAGCACTAGGCCCAACTCCCCCCCCAGCCACATGAGCAGATTCAGATCCTACGCCACGATTCTATGCATCGCATCAGCACTCAGCGCTCAGACCATCTCGCTCGGTGCCGAAGACCTCACTGTCCTCAAGCCCGCCGCCGACGGTGTGACGGCGGAGCAAGCCTTTGAACAGTGGCTCACGCGCGAGTTCGTAGCGATGACGGAGCTGCGTAGCGGGGCATTTGAGAAGATGCTCAAGAGCGCGGCCGCCTGTCGCGAATGGCAGGAGCAGCGGCGGACGTTTTTCCTTGAACGCATCGGCGGGCTGCCTGAGCGAACGCCGCTTGATGCGCGTATCACGGGCACGCTGAAGGGCAACGGCTACCGGGTGGAAAAGATCATCTTAGAGACGCGGCCTGCGTTTCATCTCACGGCCAATCTTTACCTCCCGGAGACTCCACCGCCGTGGCCTGCGGTGCTTGTGGCGTGTGGGCACAGCCATGATGGGAAGGCGGCTGGTCAGTATCAGCTTGTCTGCATGCTGCTGGCGCGTCACGGCATGGCGGCGATTTGCTACGACCCCATCGGGCAGGGCGAGCGCTACCAGATGCTCGACACGACCAAGGAGCGCACCGTTTTCGACGATGCGCCGCATGTGAAGGTGCCGCATCCCAACGTGCGGCTGATGTGCACGACCGAGCACACGGCGACCGGCTTCAGCAGCGCGCTGATCGGTGCGAATGTGGCGCAGTTTCGCATCTGGGACGGGATGCGCGTCATCGATTACCTGCAAAGCCGCAAGGACATCATCGCCGAGAAAATCGGCTGCACCGGCAACAGCGGCGGTGGCACTGAGACGGCGTATCTCATGGCGCTCGAAGATCGCATCGTCGCTGCAGCACCGGGTTGCTACCTCACCACGTTCCGCAAGCTCATAGAGACGTTGGGCCCCCAAGACGGCGAGCAGAACATATTCGGCCAGATTGCCTTCGGCATGGACGAGGCGGACTACTGCATCATGCGCGCCCCGAAGCCCACGCTCATCTGCGCTGGAAAACGCGATGCGACCTTCGACTTTGGCGGAACGTGGGAGGTGTTTCGCGATGCGAAGCGCTTCTATTCACGCCTGGGTTCCCCGGAAACAATTGATATGGCCGTGCCCGACGCGCCGCATGGTTTCACACTCCAATTGCGCGAGGCCGTCACGCGTTTCATGAGCCGCTGGCTGCTCGGCAAAGATGTGATCGTGCGCGAGATCGCGAAACTGCCGGACTCCTTCACCGACGACGAACTGCGAGCGCTCAGTCTGCCCGATTGGACTCCTGAACAACTTCAGTGCATGCCGAAAGGCCAAGTGCTGCTCACGCCGGGTGAACGCTCAGTGTTTGAGATCAATGCAGAGATCGCCATCGCGCTGAGGAAATCCCGCGAGAGTACTTGGCTCCGCATGGATGATGTTGCAAAGAAAAAAACCATTCGTGAGACCATCGGGGCGCGAGCGGATGACACGACGCCCAGCATAGAGAAACTCGGAATCATCGAGCGCGATTTCTGCAAGATCACCAAGGTGGCCATCGCCGCCGAAGAGGGCCTCAGGCTTCCCGCGCTGCTCTTTGTGCCGAAGAAGCCCAGCCGCAAAGCCACGCTCTATCTTCACGGGACAAGCATGAAGACCGACGCTGCGCCCGGTGGGCCGATTGAGCAACTCGTGCAACAAGGCCACACCGTTCTCGCCGCCGAACTGCGCGGCATCGGCGAGACCGAGACCGGCCTGCGCCGAAAGGTATTCGGTGCGGGTCGCTTTGGTCGCGACAATCTCGAAATTCTCACCGCCTACCTTATGGGCAAGAGCTACGTAGGCATGCGTACGGACGATGTTGGACGTTGGACCCGCGTGTTGAAAACAATGGCCGATGAAGTCCATCTTCTCGCCATCGGTGAAGCCGCCATCCCTGCGCTCCACGCTGCCGCACTGGATCGTACAGCCTACAAATCTACCACACTCCGGGAGATGATCCCGTCGTGGGACTCGTTGGTTAGCGCTACGGAAGCGGTCGATCAATCCGTGAACACCGTGCATGGAGTCTTGCGGCACTATGACCTGCCCGACCTCCGCAAGATGATTGGAGTCGAGGGCGAGGCGGCAGGAAGCAAGTAATGAAAGACGTTGGTCCTCCCTCGCCGCCTTGCCGGCAAGGACATCTCAAAAGTAGCTCTGAAACATTTACTTAACCCATGATGATCCCCCCGAGCATCCATCGAATCCGCGCCGCCTCGGCGTTTTTTGCCATATCGCTTTTCAGTTCGATGCGACGGCAGGCATCTCTCCTCCTCGCTGCCCTTGCGCTGTGTGGGTCTGTGTCGCCGCACTTGTCCGCCGCCGAACGAACGATTGGTCAGCTCCGGCCGCTGCTCGTGGACGAGGGCGGGCTGCCCATCACTTCCGCGCCAGCATGGATGAAGCGGCGCGACGCTGTGCGCGCGGAGTGGCAGGCTTTCCTCGGCGATTTTCCCAAGGAACGCGTTGCATTGAAGGTGGAGGTGCTGGCCACCGAAACGCTCCCGGAGTTCACGCGCCAGCACGTAAAATATCAGATCGAGGAAGGGGTGTTCACTGATGCCTACGTGCTCATTCCCAAGAACGCCACGGGGAAGCTCCCCGGCGTCGTTGTATTCCATCAAACCGAGAAGACGCACGCAAAGCAGGCCGCAGGGTTGGATGCTTCCGTGCCCGAACTGATGCAAGGTGTGCAGCTCGTGAAACGCGGTTACGTAGTGGTGTGCCCTCGTTGCTTCGTCTTCGATGAAGGAGCCACTTACGCTGAGTGGGCGAGGCGTCTGCAACAAAGTCATCCGACATGGAAAGGCATGGCGCGAATGACTTGGGACGGCATCCGGGCGGCGGATTATCTGGAATCGTTGCCACTGGTTGACCGCGAGCGCATCGGGTGTTTGGGCCATTCACTGGGGGCGAAGGAAGTGCTCTACGCCGCCGCGTTCGACGAGCGCTTCAAGGTCGCCGTGTTCAGCGAAGGCGGCATCGGACTCACCTTTAGCAACTGGGATGCGCCCTGGTATCTCGGTCCGCTCGGTCGGCCGGCGACCTTCAACCACGAGCACCATGAACTCCTCGCGCTGATCGCGCCCAGACCGTTTCTTTTGCTCGCCGGTGATTCAGCCGACAGCGATCAAAGCGCCGTCTTCATCGACGCTGCCCGCCCAGTCTATGATCTGTTGGGCGCGCGGGATAACGTGCGTTTGCTTAACCACCGCCAAGGACACCGATACCCGGCGGAGGCGCAGACTGCCGCTGAGGAACTACTCGACCGGCACCTCAAAGCGAAGCGCTGATCCGTCGCATAGCGACCTTTTTTGCAATCGTCATTCCAAGTCAGGTATTCCCAATCGATGATACGTTTTCTTTTTCTCTCGCTCGTCTTAATCACCAGACTTCATGCAGCCGAAGCCGTTGTGGTTCGCGGCACGGCAATCATCGACGGCGTATTGGAAGAGTCGTTCTGGTCTCAGGCTTCGGCGCAGTCTGACTTCACGGTGTTTCAAACTGGCAAGCAGGTCGCTGAGACCACCTTCCGGCTCGCGCACGATGATGCTTGGTTTTACATCGGCATCGAGTGCCGGCACGAGGCGATGAAGTTGTTGCAGCCCACAGTGAAGGGACATGACCGTGGTGCGATGAAGGATGAGTCGATCGAGATTTTCCTCGCCCCGCGAGTGACGGAACCTGCTTACTTTTACCATTATGCTTTGAGCTTCGGTGGCGCACGGGATGAGCGGCTCATCACCGGCACGGCCGTGAAGAAATACTGGGATGTGCCCTGGCGCTCGGCCACTCGCCGCACTGATCACGGTTGGACGGCAGAGATCGCGGTGCCGCTCTCCCTGCTGCGTTCCGGCGGCGGATTCCACGACCTGCGACTCAACATAGCCCGCAATCGACGCGTGCCGGTGATTGACTCCCAGAACGTGGTCATCAGCGAATCGCGCGAAAGCAGCAGTTGGTCGCCTGTGAAGAGCAGCTTTCATGAGCCGGCTGCGTTTCGTGCTGTCGCTGGTTTTCCTGCCGCACTAGAGATTCGGCAACCCCCGCTGGTTGGCATCAGCAAGGCGAGTGCAGAGATGTCGGCAGCTCGTGTCAGCCTGCAAAATTATGGAGCGTCCACGGCCAAGGTGCGCTTGGCCATCGGTTCAACTCGAGGAGAGGTGTTAAAGTTGGAGCCCAAACAAATCCTCGAAACGCAGCTCGCCTTACAGGATCCCAACCCTGAGCAGGCGGAACTGAACTTGCTTGATGCCGCCACGGATGAAGTGCTTGGCACCGAGTTCATCGAGGACACCAGCGCGTGGCGGCCACTCACAGCCTTCCTGGATCGCAACTACTACACCAGCGAAGCCGAGGCGGTGATTCACTACCGGGTCAATCCAAGCGCAGGGCTGAAGCTGGTTGCGCGTTCGGCGGAAGGAAAGGAACTCGGAAGCGTCTCTCCGGTGCTTCGCAGCGGTCAGCTCAAGGTTCCGCTGAGCGAGTCCATCACGCTGCAGCTTCATCGTGACGAGCGGGTGATCTTTGAACTCAAGCTTCCCCTGCGGAGACTGCAGCCCCAGCCGGGAGCGGAGTGGAAGATCGATCAAGCTCGACGTATGGTATTGGATAATGGCAAACCGTTTGTGCCCTTTGGCGTGATCATGTCTGGAGTGCGCGACGACGATGAAGCAGCGTTCAAACAGCTTGCAGAGCGAGGATTCAATACCTTTGTGGTTTGGAACAAGACCACGCCGCAGGGCATGGCGAACTACCAGCGACTGGCGGCGAAATATCGCCTCGCACTCGTCAGTTGCCCCGACGAATGCGCGGAGCCGATCATCTGGGACGCGCACGCACGCTATGACGGCGATCTTTTGAAACAAGTGCAGCGCATCACGAATTCGCAAAACCTCACCCAGCTCAAAAATGTACTCACGCTGCCGATCTCGCTTCCCGAACGCGAGGCGATCTACGGCGAGTTTTTCCACAAAAACCTCGATCGCATGATCGCCGGAGTCGAAGCTGTGAAGCACGCCCCGAATCTCGCCGCGCACTTCATCATGGACGAGCCCCTGCCCAAAGAGGCGTTCAACCAAGTGAGGTTCGGCCAGGAATACTTTGCCCGAGTCCGACAAGCCGATGGCTACCATCCCGTCATTGTCAACTACTCCAGCCACATCCCCGAAGGCACGGATTATACGAACTGGTGTGACATCCTTGTGACCGATCCCTATTGGCATCCGCCCGCGGGGGACGAGGTGCGCAGCACTCCCAATCACGTTGCCAAGATCGCTTGGATGACCCGGCAACGTGCCGAGACAGGACGACTGCCGGTTTGGCAAATCCTCGCCTGTCCGCGCTGGAGCCGCCTCTACAAGCGACCGCTGACGGCTCCCGAGATTCGCTGCCAGACCTATCTCGCCCTCATCTATCGGGCCACTGGCATCTTCAACTTCGCCTACAGCAACATGCGGGAGACGGACTGGCAAACGTGCCAGCAACTTGGCAAGGAGATCAGCCAACTCACCCCCTTCATCGCAGGCCCAGAGCCATTGACTGGCATCCGCTACAACCGGGCTGTGGTGGACGCAGTGGACGGTGTTCCCAGCTTTGTTGAATCCCCCTTTGAACCCAAAGCCGAGCGCTACCCGGATGTTCACGTCGGTATTTTCCAAAACGAGCAGGGGCAAGTCATCCTGCTGGCAGCCAACGGTCGTCATCATCCCGTGCGTTGCCTCTTTGCCTTCGATCAAATGACGTCCGCCAAGGAAGTGTTTGGCTCTCAAAACATGGAGATCCACGACCATGGCTTCAACGACACCCTAGAGCCGTATGCCACACGCGCTTGGTATGTGCAGAGCACCGGCGACACGGGCGCCAAAGCTGTGAGTGTGCAGCAGGTTGTGCTGAAGCCAGACCTCATGAGCGTGGAACCCTTTCTCGCAGGCGGTTTCAGAAAAGGGCGCAAAAATGTACTGCCCAATCCCAGCTTCGAGGATGCCACCGCGGCAGGTTGTGCCGACTACTGCCTCATGACGCCAGGCGCCACGATTAGCGAGAACGGAGCCCTCTTTGGAAAACGCTGTATCCAACTCACAAAGACCACCAGCAGCGGCTACGAGCAATTAATGTTACGCTGCGATCCCGCGAGCAATGCCGCCCAAACTTACACCCTCTCGGTTTATCTCAAAGCCGATCAACCCGGCCGCGATGTGTGGCTGCGTTGCTCGCAGATGAACGCCGAAAAGGAGCGTGGCGAAGCCATTACGATCAAACTTAGCACCGAGTGGCAACGCTACTCCATCACGGGTCTGATCCCCGCCAACGTCAGTGAAGCTCGTTACGAAGTCCGCCTCCGTGAGCCGGGCCAAATCTGGATTGACGGCGCCCAGCTTGAACTTGGCCCAACGGCCACCGAGTTTGAGGACTAAATCTGAGAGCACAGCTTTTGTAGTGCGAAAAGTCGCCCCGCCCTCCACAGCGCGCGCCCAAAAAAGAACTGAAGACCAAATCCTCGGGCGGCGGATTTCTGGTGTGACTTCCCTCGTGGCAACGAGTAACCAAAGAGAACTCCACAGTTTCGGACTCTATTGACCCTTATGAAGTTCCCCTCCCTCGCTCTCCTCCTATTGGCTCCGCTGCCTCTTCGTGCGGCGGCCGATTCCAAGCCCGCGAATAGGCCCAACATCCTGTTTATCATGACGGATGATCACGCCTACCACTCGATTTCGGCGTACGGCTCCAAAGTCAATATCACGCCCCATCTCGACAAACTCGCGGCGGACGGAGTGCGCTTCAAAAACGCTTTCGTTACCAATTCCATCTGCACCCCAAGTCGTGCCACGTTGCTTACTGGAAAATACTCGCATCTCAACGGCACGCCCGTTTTTAATACCTTCAATGGTCAACAGCAGACCGTCGCAAAGTTAATGCAGGCTGGTGGATACTACACCGTGATGACCGGTAAATGGCATCTCGGGTCGGATCCGATGGGGTTCGACAAATGGAACATTCTCCCGGGCCAAGGGCGCTATTGGGATCCCATTCTTTACGACAACACAGGCCTGCGCGTTTATCCGGGTTACGCCACGAAGGTGATCACGGACCTTGGCATTGAGGCGTTGCAACAGCGGCCGAAGGACAAGCCGTTTTTCATGATGCTGCACCACAAGGCTCCGCATCGCGCTTGGGAGCCCACGCCGGAAAATGCCGCGAAGTTCGCCAATCGCATCATCCCAGAGCCCGCAACCCTGCGCGACGATTACGCCACCCGCCCGGCGGCGTTACCTGAAAACGACCAATCGGTGGTGCGCAGTCTCACGCGTAATGACTTGAAGTTGGTGCCTCCAAGCGGTTTGTCTCCGCAGGAAAACAAGAAGTGGTTGGCAGTCAGACCCACAGAGGTGGAGGTGGAGGAAAATGGGATAAAAAAAACGCTCTCCGGCGATGCGCTCTTATCTTGGAAATATCAGCATTTGATGCGCGACTATCTTGCCTGTGTGCAGAGCGTCGACGATGAAGTCGGCCGGCTTCGGAAGTGGCTCGCAGACGAGGGCCTCGCGCAAAACACCGTCGTTATCTACACGACGGATAACGGATTTTTCATGGGGGACCACGGGATGTACGACAAGCGCTTCATGTACGATCATTCGCTGCGAATTCCGCTGATGGTTTCTTGGCCCGGCGTGACCCAGGCCGGCGCCGTGAGTGATTTGTTTGCGCTCAATGTGGACTATGCGCCCACCTTTTTGGACATCGCTGGCATGCCGGTTCCGTCTGATATGCAGGGACATTCGCTGGTGCCAATTCTCAAAGGCGAAAAGCCAAGCGACTGGCGGCAATCCATGTATTACCGCTACTACCACGATCCCGGCCACCACAACACGCGCGCCCACTATGGCGTGCGTACCACGACTCATAAGTTAATCTATTTTTGGAAGAAAAACGCTTGGGAGTTGTTCGACTTGGTGAAAGACCCCGATGAGTTAAACAACATTTACGATGCCCCAGAATCCGCTGGGTTGGTTAAAGTTCTCAAGACTGAGCTTTCCCGGCTGCGTGATGAATTAAAAGACGAGGATCAGTTTGCCGAAAGCTTGCCACCAGACGACACAGAGAAAGGCAAACATCCCTGGCAGCCTGGACAAGGTCCCGGTGGAGCATTGGTGAAATAGGCCGCCGAAGATCCACTCACAATGTGCGGCGCATGGCGTCCACGCGGGCGGCGATCTCGGCGGGCATCTTAACGAGTTCGGGCCAGACGCGGTGATAGCCTTCGCCGGGGAGTTTGCGCGTGGCGTCAAAAGCCATGTGCGTGCCTAAATTGGCGATGGTCGGCGCGTGATCAAGCGCGTCGCTGGGATTCTTGGTGACGATGCTGTCGCGCTGGGGATCGGTATTGGCGCACATGCGGAAGAGGACTTCGCTGGTGTTGTGCACGTCGCAATCGGCGTCCACCACGACGATGTACTTTGCGAACATCATCTGCCCCATTCCCCAGAGCCCGTGCATGATCTTGTAGGCTTGCCACGGGTATTGTTTACGGATGGAAACAAAGACCAGGTTGTGAAAGGTGCCCTCTGCGGGAAGCGCGATATCGACGATTTCCGGGAAGTTCATCTGGAACACCGGCAGAAAGATCCGCGCACTGGCCGTGCCCATGTAGAAGTCTTCCATGGGCGGAATCCCCACGATGGTGCAGGGGTAAACAGCATCCCGCCGGTGAGTGATGGCGGTGATGTGGAACACCGGGTACTTGTCCACTGGGGTGTAGAAGCCGGTGTGATCGCCGAAAGGGCCTTCGTCGCGGAGTTCGCCGGGATGAACAAACCCTTCGATGACAAAATCCACGTCTGCAGGGACATCCAAAGGGACTGTCAAACAAGGCGCCAGATCCACAGGGCGCTTGCGAATGAACCCGGCGAAGAGCAGTTCGTCCAAACCGTCGGGCAAGGGAGCGGTGGCCGCGAAGGCGTAGGCGGGGTCGCCACCGATGGTGATGGCGACGGGCATGGGCTCGTTTTTTTCGTAATAACGTTTCCCGTGGCGCGCGCCCACTTTGTGGACCTGCCAGTGCATGCCGGTGGTCTGGCGGTCGTAGATTTGGATGCGGTACATGCCTAAATTGCGTTCGCCGGTATCGGGGTCTTTGGTGTGGACGCAAGGGAGGGTGATGAAGCGGCCGCCATCGTCGGGCCAGCATTGGAGGATGGGCAGATCCAGCAGTGTGGGGAGGCGTGCAGCGAGGGCCTGTGGAGTGAGCGGCTCCTCGAAGCGGTGGACGACTTCTTGGGCGGGGCCGGTGCGCACGTGGTTGGGTTTGGCGTTAAGCAGGTCGAGTCCCTGGAGGGCGAGCGTCCAGGCGGAGCGCAAATTGGTGGGGGGCTTGGCCTTCAAGATGAGGCGCATTTGGTTCATGAGCTCGTCCACGTCGGCGATGCCCAAGGCGAGCGCCATCCTAGCTCGCGAGCCCATGGTGTTTATCGCTAGGGGGAAGGACGAGATCACTCCATTCACCGTAGGTTTCTCAAACAGGAGCGCTTTGCCGCCGCCGGGGGACTTCATTTCACGATCAGCCCACGCGGTGATTTCCAACTCAGTTGCAACAGGAAAAGGAATGCGCACGAGTTCACCGGCCTTCTCGAGGGCAGCAATAAATTCCACGGTAGATCGGTAAGCCATGAAGCGAGTATAGGCGGCTGGGTTTGGCAAGAAAAGGCGCCTTCAATCCAAAAAACACCCCATTCCTCCCCGATAACTTGTC
>CALQFT020000016.1 GCA_943329925.2 Opitutus sp. GAS368 | reverse complement strand
GCACCACGAAGGTCGGCGACCAACACTTCATCGGGCATTCCTACCCTGCTCCCCAAGACGCAGTACTCCAGAAGGTTCATCCGCTGAAGTAACGCCAGCACGCCAGGCAGGCGATGACCGACTTTCATAAGAACCACTAGGTGATTAAAGCCAATCACCCTTGCGAGGACATCCATATCTTCAGGGCATGGAAGAATTTGTACACGCTCCTTCCCCTCCCCAAGAGTCTGGCCCGTCGCCGCTGCGAGCGCCGCAAAACTAGTCACACCAGGAAACACCTTCCATGGAGCCTCGGGGCAAATCGCACGCACGGCACGCAGTGCGTAGTTAAAAGTGGAGTACGTCATGGAGTCCCCGAGGGTCAGGTACGCCACGGACTTTCCCTGTCTCAGCAAAACCGCGATCTCAGCCGCCATGGCCGTGTAACGCGACTCAAGCGCACGATGGTCACGTGACATATCAAATTCAACCTCGTGAAACCGCTCCGCTGCAATGTTGTGCTTTGGCAGACATTGCTTCGCGGTGGAGGCCTCTTGTGAAGTCGCACGCGGAACAAAAATGGCATCGCACATCTGGACAACTTCCCACGCGGCAACAGGGAGCAATCCGGGCTCCCCCGGTCCGACACCGATTCCATAAAATGTTCCAAGAGCTGTCATCGAGTCCCTCCCAAAGCGGTGCCTTCCATGGAAAACAGGCGGACGCGGACCTCGCCGACCCGCTCGAGTCTTGCAGCCAAGACTTTCACAATAGCCTCCTCCACCGAGATCCAAAATGCGGGGGCATCAGGGTGATGAGCAAGGCGCTCGATCACCGCTTCGCAGCTGTTTGCATCCACCAGCTGCGGAACAATACTAGGATGCCGGCTCAACGCGATCGGCAAAAGAGCGGAAACCGCACCAGCGCTAAGATGCGAGTGAGTATCCCACACTCCGTCGATAATCTTGGCGAGCTTTCCTGGATGCCCAACCACCCAAAGCAACGGCAATGTGGCATCCGCCTCGCGCAAAGTATCGCGAACACTATCCAAGGCGAAGCCCGCAAAATTAGACATCTGGACAATCTGTTTGAGTGGCAAATCCAAGAAGGCCCTGGCGAATCGTTGACCTAAATTTCCTGGAGAAAGCACTATCTGACTGGGATTGTCAGCCAGAGCTACTCGGATATAAACCTCAATGGACGCCTTGAACGACGCCAGAGATTTCGGCTCCACCACGCCCGTTGTGCCCAGAATTGATATCCCCCCGAGGATACCCAGTCGTGGGTTAAACGTCCGCAGCGCGATGGACTCGCCGTGCTCGCAACCAATCTCAACATCAAGACCAGCGTCTGGGGAATCAGTTTCCAAAACCTCTGAAACCGCCTGCCGAATCATTGCGCGGGGAACCGCGTTAATGGCTGGTTCGCCAATAGGAATTCTCAGACCGGGTTGCGTGACCAACCCTACCCCATCTCCCCTTAAAAACTTAATATGCCCAGATGCGTTCTTTCGCACCCGCACGATAATGCGGGCGCGATGCGTTTGATCGGGATCGTCGCCCGCATCTTTGATCACCGAGGCACTCGACCATCCCTCATCCTGCTCTAATGCTGTGACCGGTATGGTAAGATAATGGATTCCATCGGGTAGCGATACCTGGACCAGATCGGGTAAGGTGCCCGTTTGAAGGAGCATCAGCGCAGCCTTGGTCGCGGCAGTGGCACAGGTTCCAGTGGTGAATCCGCGCCGCAGTCCGTTCTGGGCGAGGGCCGCGAGGTCAAACGGACTTAGGAGTTGGAGAGTTGAGTGCATCGCTGACATTAACGGGGAAGGCGGCTTGCCTGTATGAGCATCGCATTGACTACGGCCGCCGCCCAAGGAGAGCCGCCCCGCGTACCTTTGTTTGTAATCCGCGGCACGTGCAGACAACGACGCAGTCGCTCTTTAGATTCCTGTGTTCCCACAAACCCCACGGGCAGTCCGATCAGTAACCGTGGGCGCCAGCCCTGTTCTTGCACTAAACGGATGGCCTCTTCCACTGCCGTGGGCGCGTCGCCAATTGCTAGCAGCACCTCATTTCCAAACTTCAGCCATGCCCTTCGAATGCCCGCTGCAGACTTTGTGAGCCCATTAGCCTTCGCCACAAGATTTGTCTCCTCATCATGAACCAGACAAACGGTGCGCAAACCAAACAAGCTCACAAGTGACCTACGTAGACCAGTTTGCACCATTGTCACGTCGGTGACGATGGTACACCGGTCCTGGATTGCACGGATGCCCGCCGCTGGAGCGCCGCTCGAAAGGAAAACGTCGTCTGGGACGGCAAAGTCGCCCGATGTGTGAACCAGGCGCTGGAGAATCTCAATCTGGTCGGGCGCGAACATGCTCCAACTCCGTCCAGCCGCGATGATCTCAAAACTCTTCTCTTCGATGGGATGAGCTTCATACGGCGCTGGAAACTTAGGCGAATTTCCAGCCGCGCCAATTTCGGCTTGCGCCCCCCCGCGCACATGGAAGTGATGCGCCTCTTGGGGCGCACCCGCTTCGCTCTCATAGCCGATGATCGCGGTGCGATACTTACAAAGACTACAGTTCATGTGCGCAGTGCCCTCGAAGGCTTCCCGCGCCCTATCCAGAAGCGCATCTGCGGTGAGAGCGTGCGCCTCGAGAGGACGGGAAAAAAGAACCTCCACCGCCGGTCGACTTGCAGCCACGACGGCCACGGCCTCTTCAATTCGCTTAATCAGAATACCGGTAAACAGGAAAAAAGGGAGGACCAATAGGCGGCGATATCCAAGCCGAACCGCAGCTTCAAGACCGTCTGTCAGCGCTGGCTTCGCAGTGCCCGAATAGCAGACGAAGGCGCAACCAAAGCCCAATCCCTCCTCTAAAATCCGGGCGAGTTTTGCGACATCTGAATTGGCATCAGGATCGGTGGTGCCCCGCCCAACAACCACGAGGCACGTATCCGAGCGGGGGACGATTTCGGCGGAACGCGCCTCGGCTTCGACGATGCGCACACGACACAGTTGGAGCACAGACGGATGGAGATGCATCGGAGCGCCATATTTAATTTCACACTCAGGAAATTCCCGTTGAAGCGTTTGCACCTCCACGGGCATATCGTTTTTAGCGTGTGTCGCACCAAGCAACACGGCTGGCACTACTGAAATGCGTTTGGCACCCGCCTCGACAGCCTTGCGCACACCTTCATCAATCGTGGGCTTTGAAAACTCCAAATAGCCATGCTCAACGATACGTGTGCCAGAGCGCTCGCGGATTACTTGAATGAAGCCTTCAAACTGAGCCACACCTTCGGGGTCACGACTGCCGTGTCCCGCTACAACCAGAGCGATATCTTGAGGAAATGCGATCATGGGGAGCTGTGAATTTGGCTGGGGAAAGGTACCTGTGCACGAATCAGCAAAATGCTCATGTCAGAAAATTCGGCGGTGCATTCGTGGAGTTGACCACTCCAATTTGCCTCCTCCCGCGTCAACTGTTCCCAGACCTCAACGGACTGATGAGGCGCAATGCCCTTGTTGATAAGATACGCGGCAATGTCGCGCGGCATGAAGTCCCAAGGACGTGGTATGACAATCGCGTTGCGCCCGTCTTGGAGCACGTTGAGGAGGTGCCGCTGAAATGGCTCAATGTCGCCCCTGCGATGGAAAGTAATAAAGGTTGTTTCGTCGAAACAGACCCGGGTGCGGCTTGCCAAAATTTGGGCCGAACTAATCCCCGGAATTGTTTCCACCGGATGGCCGCACGCCTTGTCGATACGCTCTAGAAATTGGAAGCCGGAGAAGTGAATGTCACCCATGAACACTACAACGCACCGCTTTCCTGCATGGTGGAGAAGTGCCACCTCAGCCAACCGAGCTGACTGGTCCCGGTAATTCATAGGGATCACCACGCAGCCCTCGGGCAAATGAGGCCGAGCCACGGCGAGTACGGCGTCAAATCCCGCAACAACATCCGCCGCCGCAAGTAATTCAGCGGCACGCAATGTTAAATAACCCGGGTCGCCCGGTCCCGCGCCAATGCAATGTATCATGAGTAAAATCCTAGGTGTGTGCGCACCAAATCCGCGCTGTTAGAAAAGTAAAGATGCACGTAAGAGGCGTGAAGCCTACCAGTACGAAAGCCTTCCTGGCGGGCACCTCCAGTGCGTTTGCGGGTGACATGCCACGCGTTGCCGCGTTCAGATTCTGCGTTCCATACGGAGTGGTGAAACTCGTGACCCTTGTGCGGGTGAGCACCTCCATCGGAGGCCTCACAATAACCAAAATGCTGAAGTGCGGGCCTCATCTCAATGGTGCCAGGGATCACTCCAGCCATAGGAAATACCTCGCCCCGAATATCAGTTAAGTTGTCGGCAAGCAACATCAGTCCCCCGCATTCGGCATAACACGGAACCCCGTCGAGAACCGCCTGCCTGAGCTCTGTCCGGAGCGAATGATTGTCCGAAATTGCCCCTGCGTGAAGTTCAGGAAAACCACCACCAAGCAAAATGCCGTCAATGTTCGCCGGGAGCGAATGGGAATGGATTGGAGAAAACGGCACCAGCTCTGCGCCTTGTTGTTTCAACCAATCAAGATTGTTTGCGTAATAAAAGTGGAATGCCTCGTCCCGAGCAACAGCCACCCGACATCTCGCCTCTTGGGGCGGACACGGCGCCACAGTTTGCTCTTGGGGATGCATTTGCGCCAATGTTTCGAATTGCGCCAAATCCAAATGAAGCGCGGCCAATCCAGCGAGCTCTCCGTTGCCGGGCAGTTGCATTTCCGGCGCCGATTGCAGCCCGAGATAGCGCTCCGGCCATTCCAAAATAGCGCTCTTTGGAATAGCACCCAGCACAGGCACGCCAAGAGGGAGAAGTGCCTCTCGCAAGTATTCTGTATGGGAACTGCCACTTACCCCATTAAGAACCACACCTGCAATGCCGTGAGGGTGCGCCTCAGCCATAAAACCCCGCAGCGCCGCAGCGAGCGAGCGCCCGGCCTTTGCTGCGGGCACGCAGAGCACCACAGGCCATTGCAACCACCGCGCGAGTTCCATAGTGCTACCCACCTCAGTCGAGGAAGAGGCGCCGTCAAAAAGCCCCATCACGCCTTCAAGAATTCCAGTGGCGCACCGTGTATTCGCATTCGCAGCCAATAGAACCTCGGGCTTACCCATGAGCCAGGAATCCAGTGTGATTGAAGGATTTGCGCAAAAGTGGTTATGATAGCCACCATCAATGTAGTCTGGGCCGGCCTTGAATGGCTGCACGGCATGCCCACGGGCGGCTAATCCAGCGAGCAGCAAACATGTGAGCACGGTCTTCCCACTACTGCCATGCAGGCCTCCCAGCACAATACCGCCGGGCAAACTCGTTGGGGTGGGAATGAACATGACTCCGTCTCCTAAAACTCGATGCCGCGCCTGGCAGAAACTCCTTGGTCAAAATGATGCTTCACCTTGCGCATTTCCGTTACGACATCAGCAACAGCGATTAGAGCCTCGGCCGCGTACCGGCCCGTGAAGACAAGCTCCACCTGTGGAGGTCGACCCAGCGCCAGAGAAAGGGCGCGCTCAACCGGTATCAATCCACGATGGATGCAGTAATTAATCTCATCAACGATCACCAAGTCGAATTCACCCGAGCTAAGCACCGTTTGGAGAGCATCCATTTCTGTTGCCAATGCGAGCGTCATCGCTTCGACGTGTTCGGGGATGTGCTTGCTGCGAGAGAGGATCCAATCCTGCTCGACGTTGCGGTAAGTGAGATTGGGGTGGAGCGTCGGACACAAGGCAAGCTCACCGGTTTTCCATCGGGGCTTCATCATCCGCAGGTAGTAGACATGAAATCCACAGCCCAGAGCGCGAAGCATGAGTCCCATCGATGCGGTACTCTTGCCCTTCCCCTCCCCTGTGTATATCTGAAAGGCGCCCTGCTTAAGGCGTTGATTTTGTTCCATAAATGATCTGACCATGAAGTTTCACCGGAGCAGGCGAAGGTTGCAGGACATACTCCTGCTTGAGTACGGGCGCGGTGAGGCTGGATTCGCTGAAAGTGGGTGTCGGAAATTCAATTGGAGGGCGCGCAGATTGATCACGTTTAGCAACGTAAAGCCCCAATAGAATTACGCACAGAAACGCCACTCCCCAAAACCACCGGAGCACTCTAAGAATGTCGCGAGGCTCGGGCGGTTGCCCACTTTTATTGAAAATCGGACCTTCAACAGGGGCCCCATCATAAAAATTTAATCCTCCGAGCCGCAGATTAAGAGCCCATGCGGCGGCGGCCTCACCCCAACCTGCGTTTGGACTAGAGTGCTTAGCGGCATCATTCATCACAGCAATGGCGTAACGAAAGCCGCGCGGCAGTAGAGAGAAAAACGCACATAACCGCGCTGGAATAAAATTAAGCGCGTCGTCGGCGATCGCAGAAAACTTGCCAAACAACTCGTAGCGCTCATTTCTGTGACCCACCATCGAGTCCAAAGTATTTGCGCAGCGATACAAAAGCGCCCCAGGCACACCGCCAATAACCGCCCAGAATAGTGGAGCGACAAACCCGTCCGTTGCGCTCTCCGCCACGGCTTCGACTGCGGCTCGAGACACGCCCTGAACGTCAAGCGCTCCAGTATCTCTGCCGACCAAAAAGCCCACACGGCGTCGACTCTCCTCCAAATCGCCAAGCACAAGGGGAACGAGAACTGCCCTCGCGTGGCTATCAAGATCTCGTGCAGCTACCGTTTGATACACAACTGCGATGTCCCATAACCATGCGAGTGATGGACTTATTGCTTCTAAAACCTGCCGCACAACGGCATATGCAGCGAGCATTCCACCACAAACAGAAAGCCAAAAACAAACTCCAGCAGGAACATTGCGGCCCAATGCCTTGGACCAAATTTCCTCAAGTGCCGAGGCCAGCATGCCCGCGATCCGAGTGAGATGCGGCCAACCACGCGGATCTCCAAGAAGAAGATCGAGTCCCACAGCAGACAGAAATTGGAATAGATCAATCTGCCACATAGCGCCAGAGGTCCTCCAGATTCAGGTGCTCTTCAAGTAAATCAGCCATACCACCGTATAGTGTCTCGCGTTGAGCTCGAAACGCAACCGGCGACACTCGGTGCTCTAATAATCCCGCACATTGTGTGACGGCAAGGCGGATACGAGACGATTCAAACAGGCCGTGGAGGTAGGTGCCCCAGACCCCGTTATAGCGCACACCCTCAGCCCGCTCTCCCCCGTCTTCCATAATGGTAAGAAGCGGCACCACTGTGCGAGTAGGTGTCGTGCGGCCCATGTGAATTTCGTATGCCTCCCACACCTCATCCTCGAACCGGGCATTCACGTTGCCCAGTCGCTTTTCTTCTAGAAAAACAGTCTCCATCGGCAACAATCCAAGCCCGGCCATCTCGCCCATCTCGCCCGCAATCCCGAGCGGGTCTGAAAGACATTGGCCCAACATTTGGAACCCGCCACAAATACCAACGATAAGTGCGCCGCGTTGATGGGCCGCAAGCACCGCATCAGCAATGCCAGAGGATCGCAGCCAAGCCAGATCAGCTAGTGTGTTTTTGCTACCAGGAAGCACCACGACACGAGCGTTTGCAAGCGAGGCAGGCCCGTGAACCCACTCCACACGAACACCTTCATCATGCTGCCATGGATTTGTGTCTTGCGAGTTGGACAGGTAAGGAAACCGTATCCAGTGGATGGGCTCTCCCTGAATGCTTGCAGCAGGATCCTCTGAAAGGCTGTCTTCGTTTTCCGGCTGAAGATGCGGCGCGTAAGGAAGCGTGCCGAGAAAAGGGGCGCCGAAATGCGGAGCAAAATACTGATTAGCATCTGCAAAAAGTGAAAGATCACCTCTAAACTTGTTTACAATAAGACCCGCGCACCGTTGGCGGTCAGAGCCCTGCAGCAAACCCCATGTACCTGCTACTTGGGCAAATACGCCACCGCGCTCGATATCCGCCACCAGCAACCAACGCCCGTTAAGCTCACGCACTGGCCGCAAGTTAACCAAGTCGCGTTGCATCAAATTGAGCTCAACAGGACTACCCGCTCCTTCCATGATCAGGGCGTCACAGCGACCTTCCCAGTAACTCAAACTTTCAGTCACAACCGGCCATAAATTCTCGATGGATTCATAATAATCCCTCGCCTTAATGTGCCCCCTTGCCTGCCCCAAAACTACAAGCTGTGATCCCAACTTCCCGGAGGGCTTCAACAAAATTGGATTCATCCTCACTGAGGGCGCCAAGCCGCAGGCCTCCGCTTGGACAGCCTGCGCACGGCCGATCTCGCCACCGTCTAAAGTAACGGCCGAATTATTCGACATGTTCTGCCCCTTAAATGGAGCGACCCGAACCCCTCGCCTTCGCAACCAGGCACACAAGGCCGTGGCAACCCAACTCTTCCCGCTATTTGAGGAAGTGCCGAGAACACTGATGGCGCGCATCTGCTTTTTTTTCAGTTTATGCCGAGGGGAAGAGCGGGCACTTGAAAAGCTATGGAGCGCATCGATGAGTCGGTCGTTCTCCAAAGTCGTGCGCACCGCGACGCGGAAATAACATTCAGCCTCAAGATCAAGAAATCCGACGCACACACGAATCAGAATACCCTGCTTACCAAGGACATCAGCAAGTTCACTCACGTTAAGGCCCCGAGTTTGAACGAGTAAAAAGTTGGCGTCCGAGGCAAGAGGAAACAGACTTGGAAGGAGCGCCAGTGCCGTTGACAACCGTTCACGCTCAAGCGCAAGAGGACGCAAACTTTCATGAACCACGGCGAGGGTGGGCTTGTTAAGATGCGAACGCGCCCAAAACTCAGTGATACCACAAAGTGGCCATGGTGGCTGCATTGCGCGAAGTTGGGTGAGCCAAGAAAGGTTAGCCGTGGCTAAAAATCCTAGACGCAACCCTGGGACACTCCAACTTTTGGTTAGCGCTCGCAAAACAAGCACATTGGGAAGTGATTCAATCTTAGAAAGCAGGGAATGGCGTTCTGGCTCCGATACAAATTCTATAAAAGCCTCGTCAACAATCCAATGCAGATGAGAAAGCGCTGGATGCAAGACAACATCCTCGAGGTTTGTAAATAGGCGCCCCGTAGGATTATTAGGGTTCCCTAATAACACGACATCCACAGTCAGAGCCCACTGAACGAATTGCTCCGTATCGGGTGGATCGGGGAAAAGGGAACGGGTTTGTACGTCCAGACCCGCTGAGCAGCACGCTCGATGGTAATCGGCGAAGGACGGTGAAAACAAAAGAGCGCGCTTGTGAGCAAAGAGACGCACGGCGAGATAAAGGCCCTCGATGGCGCCCGCGGTTGGGAGGAGGCAATCGGCAGGGACATCGTACAGATCAGCCAGCAAAAGGCGCACGGAGTTCGCGTCGGCTTCCGGGTAACGCGTAATTGCGTCGGATAAAGGTACTGCAGGAAGGGCAGTGGGCGGATGCCAAAAGGCGTTGGTGTTAACGCTAAAATCCAGAAAGGTTCGCGGACCGAATCGCTCCTCTGCCTCGCGCAAACGTCCACCGTGAAAGGCTTGGCTCATGGCAATAATTCTCCCTTAAGAACCAGAGGCAACCCCGCGATTTGGAATTCAACAAAGTCGGCCTCGGCGGCAACGAGTTGGTTGGCCCGACCACAAAGATCCCGAAAGCTGCGCCCTATGGGATTGGATGGCACCATTCCCATGCCAAGCTCATTGCTCACAATCAAAATATTGTGCGCGTTACTCTTAGCAACAAAAAGAGAAGCCCGAAGATAATCCAACAGAAACTTTTCCTCCATGGCCTCGCAATGGAATGACAGCCACAAAGTAAGGCAGTCCAAAAGGATGGTGCGGCCGCTGAGCTCAGCAAACAGGGCGGGCAAGTCGAATCGATTTTCAACAGTCAGCCAGTTCGCTGGACGGCGGATTTGGTGCGCTCCAATCCGATCGCGCATTTCTGCATCAGCAAGTGTGGTTGCGCAAGTCGCCACGTAAACTACGGGAGCTAGGCTACAAGCAGCAAGGACTTCGGCCCGTCGGCTTTTTCCACTGCGCGCCCCGCCCAGAATGAGTGAAAGGTGCGCGCTCATGATCGGTTGAGAAGAGCGGCTAGGACTGTCAGCTCGGTGATTTGGACGGTAGCGCCCAAACAATCGCCAGTGATACCGCCGATCTTTCTATGAAAAAAGTTCGCCAATAAAAAGACCACCAAAGTGACGCTCCCCAGCACCTGCATGGCCGCCACATCAAAACAAAAAAGCGTTAGTACAGCGGGAGGCGCGAGTGCGCCCCACACCTGGAGACGAGTGAGTGTGCGGCAAAACGGTTGCGAACGAGTGGTGTCCAAACCGACATGCGGCTGCAACTGCATGACGGCCACAGCCGCTGCGCGACTGGCTGCATGAGCACATACAATGGCCTGAACAGAAAACAATAGACCCTTGGCTAGAATAGCTTCCATAAGGAAAAACTTCGCGCTCAAGACAAACCAAAGAGCCAGCGCTCCGAAGCTACCAAGCCTGGAGTCCTTCATGATTTCCATCCGTTGAAACGGATTGCGGCCCCCAAAGATTCCGTCAGCAGCATCAGCAAGTCCGTCTTCGTGAAAGGCACCGGTGATCAGAACGCCGACCAGCATGGAGAGAAGCACTGCGAGCTTCACTGGAAACGCACACTCCACAGCGGCGAACACGCCTGCGCAGAGCAGTCCTACTAGCGCGCCGACCGCTGGAAAGTACGCCACGGAAGACGCAACAGCTTCAGGCGAATGCCGACACCAGCGCCCAACTGGGAGTCGAGTCAGGAGCATTACGGCGGTCAAAAAATGATTCCACACGTCCTTCATGAAAGAGCTGGAACAGCGGAAGCGCCACTCACGCCTGCAGCCTCGAATGTTGCCATTTCGCTAAGTAAACGTGCAGCCGCGCGCAACACCGGCAAAGCGAGCGCGGCGCCACTCGCCTCGCCAAGGCGCATACCCAATTGATGCATCGGCTTTGCATCCATCACATTAAGCAACACAAGATGCCCCACCTCTGCCGACTGATGCGCAAAAAAACAACAATCCAAACAACCCGGTTCCATGCGCGAAGCAACCAGCGCAGCGGCCGACGCTATAAATCCGTCCACGACAATGGGCAGCTTGAGCCGCGCAGCCTCCAAAATACAGCCGGTAAGCGCCGCTATCTCAAACCCACCCACCGCCTCGAGCCAATGCCGCGCAGCCTCAGGGCCGCTGAACCCGCAGGCATGAAGCAAGAGCGCCGCACGAACGGCCTCCAGTTTTCGCGCCAACCCCGCCCCGTCGACGCCCGTGCCCACTCCGGTAACCAACGCGGCATCCGCCGGAAGCAACGCCGCGCACAATGCAGCCGCAGACGTCGAATTGCCAATGCCCATCTCACCGATCCCGAGCGCGTCGATGGAGTCTGCAGTGGCGAGCCTCGCCTGTTCACGTCCAACTTCAAGAGCCGCGGCACATTCCGAAGGCAGCATAGCCGGGGCATTCACGAAGGATTCGGTGCCTCGCTTGATGCGTCGTGAAAAGAAGGAGGGATATTTTAGTAAATCTTCCTGGAAATCTGCATCTACCCCGACATCAACAATGTGCAGCGATGCTCCTGCAACCCGTGCGAGGACACAAACCGCCGCACCACCGTTTAAAAAGTTGGCGACCATCTGGCCGGTGACTTCCTGCGGGTACGCACTTACCCCCTCGCGAGCGACTCCGTGACTGCCCGCGAAAACGCAGATACGCGTGCGCTCGACCTTGGGCATGAGGGTGCGTTGCAGCAATCCGAGGCGCAGTCCAATTTCCTCGAGCATCCCGAGACTGCCTGGCGGCTTGGTTTGAGAAAGCAGGCGTTGCTGTAGGGCGCGGTGGAGCTCGACGTCTCCTTTGGGGGCGTCGAAGGCTACCGGACCGCGAGGCTCGGGATTTTGTGACATGGATCTATCTGGTTCAGAGAGATCCAGCCCCCCGCTGGCGCTTGGGACAGATCCCTCATTCTTCTTTTTTGCGAAGAAGGTTTCTCATCGAAGGGCAGCACAGAGAACACACGTTAAAAACATGCCCTTAGTGCAAATACCTTGCGACGAATGAGTTGCTGGCGCCGAGAATGTTCTGGCTCCCGGCTGAGGCCGACCGGCGAAGGCGATGCCCCCTCCTATCGACCAACCTCGCTCCCGCCTTCACCCTTACCGAAGTAAAGATTGGCATTGTGGGAGTCCGTCCCCGGTTACAGCAGCGCGACTGCCCCCGGTTTACACGGGGTTCCTCGCGGCGCCTGCAATGGATCAAGAGTGTGGGCGGTCAACGTGAAGGGCAAGGAGATTTGAGGGGGTGACTTGAGGGAAACTTGCCGCTGCACAACCAGCATCTGCCCAAACAAAAACCGCTGTCTCCCACAGGAGGAGACAGCGGCTTAAAAACTTCTCAAAGTGACTTAGGCGGAAAGCCTGCGAACTCTAAGCGTCGGACTGCAACTTTACGCTTCGGGCCGAATTTGGTCCGAGCAATGAAGACTAGGAGGCGTTAAAACGCTGCTTGGCTTTCGCTTTTTTGGCGTTGGCTTTCGCTTTGCGCTTCGTCTTCTGGGTGGGCGTTTCAAAGGCGCGCAGCCTCCGAACTTCCTCCATGATGCTCTCCGTCTCCATCTTGGACTTCAAGCGTTTCAGGGCCCGATCAATCGGTTCCCCCTTGCGTACTGCTACTTCTGGCATGGTGTTTCCCTCCTTTCTCTCGACGAATCGATATTCAATAGTTGAACCAGCGACGCTAAGACCTCTCGGTATGGGGTGTCAACCTTCTGCTTCATTTTAGCCTCGGGTAATTTAAACTGCCCGGCACTGACTCAGACGCGCTCACCCACTTTGCGCACCGCCACGAGCACGCACAGAGCAAACATAACCATTAGAAGACTCACCGCCACCGCTGCTTCCAAATTCCCGACGCTTAACTCCAGCCAGATGGTCGTCGGCAGCACCTCAGTCTTCATGCGGGTGGCCCCTGCGAAAACCAAAATGGGACCGAACTCCCCCAGACTGCGAGCCCACGCCACGCTCGCTGCCGCGAACATCCCTCGCCTTGCGGCGGGAAGGGTGACAAGCCACACCGCCCGCGCCCTAGAGCAACCGAGTGTCATCGCAACAGCTTCAGGCCGTGGAGAAAGGTGATCGAAAGTGCCGCGCATAGTGCGAATGGCAAAGGCCGCGCCGATCACCAACTGGGCGAGAACGATGCCATAAACGGTGTAGGTCAGGGGCAGGACTTTTTCGAAAAGCTGGCCGCTGGAGGTTTGGAAAAACATCAAAAGGCACAGTCCGATGACCATGGGCGGGAGCACAATAGGTATATCCAGAACAGCCTCCAACAACGCCTTTCCAGGAAACTGGGCGCGAGAAAGCAAATACCCCGCAGGAACAGCAACCAAGAGCGAGAGCACCGAGGTGACTGTGCATGTCACTAAGCTCAGCCAGATGGAATGCTGGATTTCTCTGGACTGCAAGGCTTTCAAAAGATGCTCCGGAGTGCTGTAAACAGCCGCCGAGGCCAGCATCCCAAGCAAGAAAAGTGCATAGCCGCCCGTCAGCAGGGCCAACAACAACCAGAATAAGGAAAAGCGCTGTAATTTCACCACTTGAGGCCTATTTTTGCTTCAACCACGGCGGCACTTCGATGGCTTTGCTCTGTATCGGCGCCTCCTCACCGCGCCAGATGAAGCCCACCTTTTCGAATTCACCACGGTTCGCTTTGAGATAATCCAACAAGCGTAGCGCCAATTGCCGATTCGGCGATTGGGCGCGCACAGCGAAAGGCTGCACTGCCTTCGCCCCCGCATGGACGATGGGCAGAAACTCCAGCGCACCGTAGGCCGCCTGCACGTTCACCCGATACACCACAGCGGCATCCAACGCGCCAGTCCGCATCTGGTTGATCAAAAAATCCGCCGCTGGAACTTCAACAACCACGTTGCGCCCAACGCTTTCCGCAAGTCCATAGGATTTGAGCATTCCGCGTGTCATATAACCCAGCGCACTTTGTTCGGCGTTGCACAGGCCCACGCGCAAACTGGGTTGGGCCAGATCCCCCATTGATTTCACACCCTTAGGATTACCCTCACGCACCACAATGCCAATGTCGGTTTCAGTGAGAAGGACAACCTCTGGGAACTCTTCTGCGACGGGGGGCACAAAGCACAGATCACACGCATAGTACGCATCCGGAAACCTCAAGTTCTCGGGGTTCTCGGGGTTCTCGGGGTTCTCGGGGTTCTCGGGGTTCTCGGGGTTCTCGGGGTTCTGGGAGTTCTCAAGCTTCTCCTTCGGCGCGTCACCCATCATTTTCATCGTGGCACAAAGCACGCCGAAACCGTTAAACACCGTGGTGACGCCTACGCCTTCCCTCGTAGAAAAATCCCGCAAAAGCGACTCCACCGCTATGCGGTGGACCCCGCCGCTGTAGAGAACCAGTTCAGGCTTTGGAACCCAAGAGTCACCCGCCAAAGGAGTGAACCCGACCGCACGCAAACTGACGCCGCCCTTTTCTGAGGCTGCAAGGTAACGCGCGAATTTCAAGGCCTCTGCCGACTGCACACACGCCGTTAGCACAGCCACACTGGAGCGCTCAGGCTTTGCGTCGAGTTCGGGAACGTGGACGGCTTCGATTCCCTTAAATTGGTGTATCAGAGCCTCCCAAAGCACAGCGACATCCACAGCTCCCAAAGACAAGTCGGCGGCGACCTCCGTCACAGTGGGCTTCATTACGACAACAGCGGCCGCAAATTGATCCCAACGTTCGGAGGCAACTGCGCGCACCGATTTGCCAATACTGGCGGTCTCTGGATTCGCAAGGGCCACGCGCAAATCCCCTCGCAGAAGGTCGTCAAAGCGCTGGACACCTTTGGGGTTACCCGTGCGCACGGCGAGTACAGGCGTCTGCGTGGCGAAGGGAACCACTTCACGCACGAGGCCCGCCTTTGACGCATTCCCCATGGACTCATCGTCAGCAGCCACGAAAAGGTCCCCTCGTTGGGCGACACGAATCTGGCTCAAAAGCGTGCCGGTGCCGCCAAATTGAAAGTGTACCGGTGTACCGCATTCGGCCTCAAAGGCGAGAGCAGTAGCCTCCAGTGGCTTTCTCAAACCTGCGGCGCAGTACACCGTGAGAGGCGGCTTTTCGGCGGAGCTTTTTACCTTCCGACATCCACCGCAGGAAAGAGCTGCGCACAACGGAAGCCACACAAAAATAAGAAAACGCGCATTCAACGTTTGAAGAGTTTGCGCTGAAATAACAGCAAGCCAAGCCCAACTAAAACCACTCCCACCATCCCAAAATTCATTGGAAATACCGATGCCACTTCCGCGACTTTCGCCGGCCTCAGCGGCGCGGTCTCCGGTTCGATATTCACGGTCTGACTTCCCTGCTTCAATTCTGTTCCCATTTTTCCCGTCTCCGTGGAAACAGAAAAGAGGCTGACCCGTTGTTTCAGTTACCTGAGTCATCCCGGGCATTACCATTGTCGAAGCTTGCCGCGACCGGTGGCCCCAATTCTCAAAACGAATTCTCAAGTAATTTCACTTCCGTGGGCAGAGGTCATTACCCAACTGAGGAGGAGAATTCCGTAACACGCTCAGTGATGATGCTCCCAGCGCGCCAAGCTTTCCTTATGAAAATGGCGCGCCTTCCAGAGCTTTGGTAGCAACCCGTAGCGGGGACTCACAAGGTAGGCGATACAAAACAAACCGCCCAGCACCAGCACGATGCACGCGCCGGATGGCACCCCCAGCCAATAGCTCAACCACAAACCACTCACCGCTCCGAACACCCCCAGCGCCCCGCCTCCCCACAAGAGCACGGGGAAGGAGTCGCACAACAAATACACGGTAGCCGCCGGCGCAATCAGCAGTCCCAGAAGCAAAATCACCCCCACCGCCTGCAGGGAACTCAGCATCGTGAGCACCAGCGCCACCACCAACCCGATGTTAAGCAGCGTCACCGGCACTCCCTGACTGCGCGCCACCGAGGAGTCAAACAACAACAATTGCAACGGCCGTTCCGCCGCCACCAACAGCGGCAGCACCACCACCGCCACTCCGTATGCCAGCCACAAATCCTGATTCGACACCCCCAGAATGTTCCCGAACAAATAGTGCAGTAGCGACACTCTCACTTTGACGAAGCTCAATAGCACCACGCCCGAGGAAAAGGCGCTCGTATAAAGAATGGCCAGCGCGGTGTCTTCTTTGACCCGCGCCCCGCGAGCCAGCAGTTGCGCCCCAAGTGCCACGACAAGAGCAGCCGAAAGCGCCCCGAAAAAGAGCCCCATGGGAGCCAGCCCGAAAAGCAATACGCCCACCGCGAGTCCTGGCAGCAGCGAATGACTCAACGAATCCGCCATGAGCGCCATGCGACGCAACATCACGAAACCGCCCATGAAGCCGTTGAGAAAACCGATCAGCACGCAGGCCACCAAGGCCCGCTGCATGAAGGCGTGTTGAAAGGGTTCAAGTAGCCAGTCCATGATCAATTTTTGAAAAGACCCGCGTCCCGTAGGCGCGCGTCAGATTTTCCTGCGTGAAAACCTCCGCCACCGGACCGGCGGCGAGAAGTTCGCCATTCAACAATAACACTTGGTCGAACAATTCCTGCACGCTCCCGAGGTCGTGGTGTGAAATCAGAAGTAACTTTCCCTGCTCGCGCAACTGCCTAAACACCAACTTAAGCCCTTCTTGGCTAGGCTGATCCAGCCCGGTAAAAGGCTCATCCAACAGAAGCACATGCGCCTCCTGCGCCAGCGCCCGAGCCAGAAACACCCGCTGCTGCTGGCCGCCTGAAAGCGCAGAAATCTGGCGATCCTGCAACGCCGTCATCTGCATCGCCTCCAAAGCGGCGTCCACCGCGAGGCGGTCCTCTTGGGAAAAACGCTTCCACCACCGCACCCGCAGATAGCGTCCCATCTCCACCACCCCACGCACCGTGGTGGGAAAATCCCAGTCGACCATCTCCCGCTGAGGCAAGTAGGCGAATTCCTGATTGGCTCCCTTCATTTCGCGACCGTGAAACGTAATCCGTCCTGTTTCAATAGGCAGCAAACCGGCAAGCGCCTTGAGCAGGGTCGACTTCCCCGCCCCGTTGGGCCCCAACACGCCCACGGCACTCCCGCAAGCCAGCGAAAAACCAACGTGATGCAGCGCCGGAATGCGCCGGTAACTCACGGTCAAATCCTGCACATGAAGCGAGTGCGAGCTCATGGAAATGGAATCACCGCTTCCACTGTGCGCGCCCCCCAGAGGCTGCGGTCGTACTCGCTGCCATCGGGTGCGGTGAGCTGCAGGCGCAAGGCTCCCTGCGCCTCCCCCTCAAACTCGACGCTCACGGCCAACTCCACGCCCTCCTTGGGAAACGGAATCTGCAATTCCGCGACCTCGTGCAATCCGGGATGCGCTAAAGTCCACACTGATTTTCCTGCGTAACGAAGTTCCACGCGGAGGGCTTTTTGGGAAAAAGTAAGCGTCAAGGGCAGGAGGGAAGGCACAGCAGCCTCGGCCAAAGGCGCCGCCGGAGTTTGAGCGGCCACCACCTGCGCAGCTTCCCGCTGGAGGAGCATTCGCAGCGGCCAGCCCAGCGCCAGCAACCCGAAGAGCAACACCAGAGCCCTTATTAAAGGAGAACCGCGCATCTTACTTAAGCGCCTCCACCACCGTGTTTACGTTGTGCCGAAACATCCCTCGGTAACTGGCTGCCTCCCCAGTGCCCAGACCATCCACCCACAACTGCCCGCCCAAAACAGCGCCGGTCTCGGCCGTCATTTGCTGCAGCACCTTTGGATTCACTGTGTCCTCGGCAAAAACGGCTTTCACTCGCTGCGCCTTAATGATCTTCAGCAACTCGGCAACCTGACGAGAGGACGGCTGCTCAGCAGAGGTCAACCCGGCGACGGGATACACCGTGAACCCGTAGTCCTTGGCAAAGTACTGCAAGGCGTCGTGAGATGTTACTAACTTGCGTTTATCCCTTGGCAATTCGGCTACTTTGGAGCGCACCCATTTGTCCAATTCAAGCAGTTCGAGATCATAGGCACGCGCGTTAACCTCAAAAGCCGCCTTCTGTTCGGGGAGCACGTCAGCCAAAGCATCCCGCACCACGGCCACCGCCTTACGCATGTTCCCCACGGAATTCCACCAGTGAGGATCCTCAACTTTCTCCCCCGCCCGGCCGCCCTCACCCCCTTGCCAGAGCGAGGGCATTTGCGCCCCGACTTCCACAAAACGCGCCTTTCCTCCGGTGGCCTCCCTTAATTTACCCACATATCCCTCCAGATGCTTTGCACTTAAGAGCACAAGCGCAGCCTTCGATACCACCTTCAAATCCGACGGCTTCGGCTCGAACTCGTGGGGATCGCTGCCCGCGGCCACATGCCCGGTGACCGTCACAAGCGACCCGCCCACCCGCTGGGCAAGCTCCGTGAGCACGGAAGAAAACGTGGAAACACGCACCGGTTCGGAAGCCAGCGCAGTGGCAAAACAACTCCAGAAAAAACTAAGTGAAAGGAAAAGCCCTTTTTTCATTGGGAAAACGCTGCCGCAGGCGGGTCACTATTGCAACTCAAATGCAACAAGCCCATGCCATCAGTCCGTACATCTCCACCCTCCCCATTTCCCAGATGATGGACTTTCCCTCGCTTGCAGTTCATTTTACACAAGCTTTCCATGCGTCCATTGCTTTACTCGCTACTTCTGTTGCTGGCCTTACTGCCTACCGCTCCCGGCCAAACCGGTGGCTTCGGCTCTTTTCTTCCCGGCCCGCCCAAAGCCGTCCCCACCCTGGTGGCCGACACCACGGCCATTGCCCCTGCAACGCCATTCCATGTCGGGATTCGTTTCAAACTCGCCGACGGCTGGCACTTGTACTGGCGCTTCCCGGGTGATTCGGGGGCCGCCCCGCAAGTCCAATGGACGCTGCCTCCAGGGTTTGAAGCGGGCGAAATCCAGTGGCCTCTGCCACATTTACTCAAGTCCGAGGGGGACATTTTCACCAATGTCTACGAGGGCGAAGTGCTGCTGCCTGTGGAAATCCGCCCGCCAGCGACACTGCCAAAAGCTCCCTTTGTCTTCAAAGCCCAACTCAAATGGTACGTCTGCTCCGAAACCTGCCTTCCCGGCGAAGGCGAAGTGACCCTCACCCTGAGTCCAGGCGCGCCACTCCCCGACAACAAGGAACTCTTCACCCTCTGGAACAGCAGGTTACCACAGCCCACACCGCCTCCCTTCTCCGCTGACTGGAGTCGAGCCTCAGACGGTCTGCTCGTGAAAATCGAGGGCGCTCCCGCTGGACAAAAGGTTGAAGTTTTCCCAATCCCTCCCGCTGGAGCCACGGCGGAACATCCCGAAATGATCAGCCGGACATTCTGCATTCCCGCGCCAGGGGCCGCCACCAAGCCACTGGGGTGGAAGGCGTTGGTCGTGCTCGAAGAGCCGACCGGAGAACGTCGCGGCTGGGAGGTTGAAGGAAGCGGCTCGGACAAAAATCCTCCTGCGATCGCAGCTAAACAAAACAATCCCGTCCCGGTTGTGACGACACAGCAAATTGTCCCGCGCCAACAAATGCGCCCGCAAACCGGCGGCTTGGGCAGCATCCTGTGGGCGGCCTTCTTGGGCGGACTGCTCCTCAATTTGATGCCCTGCGTGCTTCCCGTCATTGCACTTAAAATACTCGGGTTCACTCAACAAGCCGGGGAAGATCCAAAGCGGGTATTCAAACTTGGACTGGCGTTTTGCGCTGGAGTGTTCGCCTTTTTTTCGGGCCTTGCCATTGCCGTATTGGGATTGAAGGCGGCTGGGGGCGGTTTGAATTGGGGATTCCAGTTTCAAAACCCCTGGATTTTGACGGGCCTCATTACTGCCGTTTTCATCTTTGGGCTCAATCTGTTGGGCGTCTTTGAAATCACACTGGGCGGCGAAACAAGTTCGAAACTGAGCGAACTCGCAAGCAAACAAGGACTTGGAGGCGCCTTCCTTCACGGCGCATTCACCACTCTGCTGGGGACTTCGTGCACCGCCCCCTATCTTGGTGTGACGCTCGGCTTTGCTGTCAGCCAGCCGGCCCCCTCGGTGTTTGTGATCTTTTTCACCATCGCCGCCGGGATGAGCCTTCCTTACCTCGTGCTAACATCCAACCCGACGTTGCTGCGTTTTCTGCCCAAGCCGGGGGCGTGGATGGAACGTTTGAAGCAAATCATGGGGTTCCTGATTTTGGGCGTGGCGGTATGGTTGCTAGGCGTACTGGGCCAGGGGCGCGGGATGGAATCGCTCTCGGGGATGTGCTCGTTTCTACTGATTACCGGTATAAGTTGCTGGCTTTATGGCATCTTGCGCTCCCGTCTGATGGCTCTGCTCTTGGCTCTCGCTCTGTTGGGAGGCGGCTACCGGGTCTTCGTATTCGACACCATCAGCAAGCCACTTGAGCCCAAAACAGCGCTCTCCACTGACGAATGGGTCCCATTTTCCCCTGAACGCCTCGCCAACGAACGCGCCCTAGGCCGCGCCGTGTTTGTCGATTTCACGGCGGACTGGTGTCTGAACTGCAAGGTCAATGAGCGCCTCACCCTTTCTAAGCAGGAGGTTAAAGACGCCTTTGCAGCCCATAACGTCCTTCTGATGAAAGCCGACTGGACCAACAACGACCCGGTGATCACCGCCGAGCTTAACCGATTCGGCCGCATCGGGGTCCCCTTCTACCTCCTCTACGCCCCGGACGCCCCCGATCCGCTTGTTTTGCCAGAATTGCTCACTCCAAGAATCATTCTTGAAGCCTTGGAAAAACTCCCCTCACGCTAAAGCGCGCGTTTTTCCACGCCGTTCCGAACCGAAATAACGCATATGTCACCGTCTCTCATTACTTTGCTAGCGCTACTGCTGGTACCCGCCTACCTGCTCGGAAGCGTCCCTTTCGGACTGTTGCTGGCACGGTTGCGCGGCGTCGACATTCGCGAACACGGCAGCCACAACATCGGCGCCACTAACGTGTGGCGCGTGCTCGGCCCCAAATGGGGTGCGGCAACCTTCTTTCTGGATGCGGCCAAGGGCTTCGTGGCGGTGCGCTGGGCGCAAAACATTGCAGCAAATCAGCCCGCGCCCCCGGAAATGGGCGAACAATACATGGCCTACGCGGGAGTCTTTGCGGCTCTGGCTTGTATTGTGGGACACAGCTTCCCGATTTGGCTCAAGTTCAAGGGGGGCAAAGGAGTAGCGACCTCTCTTGGCATCCTCATCAGCCTAATGCCCCCAGTGGCAACTGGCCTCGTGGTCGGCGTGTGGATCGTCGTCTTCGCCATCTCGCGCTACGTTTCGCTGGCCTCGCTCTGCGCGGCCATCACGCTGCCAATTACCATCGGCATTCTGCTGCGCCTAGGAGAATTAGACGGTAGCGCCTACCTGGCCTTCGCCTGCGCAGCCGCCTACCTGGTTGTGCGCAGGCATCGTGAAAATATTCACCGTCTTTTTGCAGGCACCGAATCCCGCTTCGGCACCAAGGCAGACTCGCAAAACTCATGAAACAAGCATTCACCCACGTGGGCATCGTCGGCGCCGGCTCGTGGGGTACCGCCCTCGCCCTAGTGCTGCACCGCAACGGATTGCGCGTCACGGTTTGGGGCAACGACGCCCATGCCGTCTCGCAGATAAAAACATTAAAAGAAAACCGCCCCTATCTGCCGGGCGTGCCGTTGCCTGAAACCATTGAGTTCACGGCTGATATGAAGGCCCTTGATGCACTCGACCTGCTTTTGCTCGTCACCCCCTCAAGGGCCGCACGAGAAGTCGCTTCACGCCTAAGCACCCTGCCGCTCAAACCAGGTTGCGTCCTGTTAAGTTGCACCAAGGGCGTGGAGCGTGGAAGCGGCCTGCGCATGAGCGAGATTTTACGGGAAACCCTTCCAGGCCACCCTGTTGCAGTGCTCTCCGGACCGAGTCACGCGGAAGAAGTCGCCGCCGGCGCTCCAACCGCCGTGGTCCTTGGAAGCGAGGATGAAGAACTCGCTATCGTGCTTCAGGCGGCGTTCAACCAACCTGTATTCCGCACGTACACCAGCTCGGACATCGTCGGCATCGAACTGGGAGGCGCGCTGAAAAACATCTACGCCCTAGCCGCCGGAGTCAGCGACGGGTTGCAATTGGGAGACAACACAAAGGCCGCGTTGGTGACACGTTCTCTCGCGGAGCTTGTGCGACTCGGCTGCGCCCTTGGTGGAAAACGCGATACGTTTATGGGACTGAGCGGCATCGGCGACCTGATGGTGACGTGCTTTTCCCAGCACAGTCGCAATCGGGCCGTGGGCGAACGTTTGGGCCGGGGGGAGGCGCTGGGCTACATCGTGAGCTCAATGCGCATGGTCGCAGAGGGTATTCCAACCACTGCAAGTGCTTATGAATGCGCGCGCCGCCTCCAGGTGGATACGCCCATCATCGACCAAATTAAGCTCTTACTCGACGGCCGGCTTTCCCCCGCAGAAGCCATGGCCGCACTGCTCGCCCGCGACCCCCGCCGGGAATAAGCGCGGGCTCAATCCAGCCGCGAATTCACGCTTTGGCCGCGGCCTGGCACGCAGCGCAGGTACCGAAAATCTCGAGGGTGTGAGTGACATTGGCATAGCCCATTTGTCGCACCAAGCGCTCCAGACTATCAGCAAAGCAGACTTCCAAGTTATTCACACTGCCACATTTGCGACAAATAATATGGTGGTGGTGATGTTCCCCCGTATTGAATTCGTAGCGGTAAATCCCGTCCCCAAAGTCGCAACGGCGCACCAAGTCCGTCTCCTCCAACGCACTAAGCGAACGATATACGGTGACAGGATCGCACATACCCTCGGGGAGGAGCTTGTGCAATTCCTCAGCACTAAAGGGGCCGTGCTCACTAGTGAGCACCGTCAACAGCCCGCGCCGAGGTGCGGTGATGCGGTGACCGGCTTTGCGCAAAGTGTCCAAAGCTGCTTCCATTCGCTCCTCGGTGTCATGGGCGGCGTGTTCCATGAGGTTGCGCGGCTTAGCGATGGCGGGCCTTGGTGAGCATGATCTCGTTTCCCTCTGAATCTAGGCACATGGCCAGATGCGCGGGTTCCTCTGGCGTATCCAATGGTTCACGAAGCACTTCCCCACCGTGGGTCTTTACTAGAGCGCAACCTTCAAACAAATCAGCGACCTGAAAAGCCATCCCAGTCCAAGTGCGTTCAGACTCCCCGCCATTGTGAATGCCAATAGTGGAACCCGCAACGGACACCTCGCTAATGACCTCACTTTCACGAACCACGCTGGCATCAAAGACCTCGCGGTAAAAACCCACGGCGCGCGCCATGTCCTTGGCCCAGATAATGTACTTCAAACGTTCCACATGCATGCTCCAATCCTACGGCATGCCCGGCGCAATTCCAGCCCCGAAAGCATCCGTATCTCCCCAAGCACCACAGCTTGCAGCCCAAGCCCCGACCCGATAGCGTGTCTGGAGCGCGTCCTTACTTAAAATGCAAATCCCCGCCATACGGAGCCCACACACCCAAACGCTGTCCCTTGTTTACTTCGGACGCATGCTGGACAAAATAAGGCTCCACGCTCAAAATCTTCTCCCGCAGGATTATGTATCCAACCTCGGAGAGGGCTTCGACCTTCGTTGCGTGAACTTCCTCCACGTCACCTACGCCGATCTCCGCGCGCAGGTTCTCGCCGGCGGCTCCGACGAACAACTTCTTGAGTGGTGCTTCACCCATGGACGGCGCCCCTCCGAAGAGGAAGTTGAAATCTGGAACGATTTTTTGCGCAAACGTGGCTGGAACGACGTCGCCACCACCCGACTCAAAAAGCGTCTCGCCGAAGGCGGCTTTCAAGACCGCACAGACATTCATACCCTTTTCGATTTTATCGACTTGGACGAAGGCCGCCGCTAAGACTTCCCACGCTTCATCCGCCCACCTCCCATGCCACAATTCCATTTCGTCGCCCGCTCCCCAAAAGGCGAACTCTTGGAAGGTATTCTGGACTGTACCGACCGTGCCGCGGCAATCCGTGAGGTGGAGAAAACTAAAGGCTTTCCCGTACGCATCCAATTGGCGGCAACGGGCAACGCCAAAGACTCGCCTGCAGCAGCCGCGAAAAACACGCCGGAGCCAACCGGAACCATCGCGGTACAGACGCTTTCCTACGATCAGCAGCATCTTTTCACCGAACAACTTGCGCTACTCTTGGGAGCGGGAATGACCTTGGATGAAGCGCTCCAAATTCTGGTGCGCCGCATGAAGCATCCCAAGATGCACGGACTTGCAAAAAAACTGCATCAAGCGCTGGTGGAAGGACGCAGCCTCTCGCAGGCGCTCAAGGACTTCCCCAAAATCTTCGAGCCGCTTTACATCAACATGGTCGCAGCCGGCGAGGCCTCAGGCACCCTTGCTGATATTTTAAAACGTCTGGTCACCTACTTGGCGGAGGTGAAAAACCTCCGCGATCGCGTGCAACAGGCCCTTGTCTACCCGGCAGTTCTGGTTGTCGTGGGCTTCGTCATGGTGATCTTTTTCATGACTTTCATGGTGCCCAAACTCATGAAGTTTTTTACCGACACCAATCAGGAGTTGCCGCTGCCGACGCGGATTCTGATGAACGTGCACGGGGCCATTGCGCACTACTGGTGGGTGGGCGCGCTGGTGGTGGTGGGAACCACGATGCTGATGCGTTCGTGGACGGCGACGCCCTCGGGCCGCAAACAGTGGGACACCATTCTCTGGCATATCCCGGGTTATAGCAGTGTATTGCGGCACCGTTATTACGCCCAGTTCGCGCGCACGCTGGGGACCCTGCTGCTCAACGGAGTCACGCTGGTGCGGGCATTGGAGCTTATCCAGGATATCGCGGGCAATGTTTACGTGTTGGAGCGCATGAAGTTGGTACTGCGCTCCGTGGTGGATGGCGTGGCGCTTTCAAACGCCATGACCCAGCAAAACATTTTCCCGGAACTGTTCTCCGACATGCTTTCGGTGGGGGAACAGTCGGGGCGCCTCGGAGAGACGCTTAACAACATCGCGGATGTGTACGATCGCGAGCTCGACAAACAGGTCCGTATGATTTCCACACTCATCCCACCGCTGGTGATGGTCGGAATCGCTATAGTAGTCGGTTTTGTAGTCTTCGGCATTCTAAGTGCTGTGTTCTCGATGACCAAAGGACTCCGTCCCGGAGGCGTCTGATCAATTCCCCTCCGGTTTCCTTTCCACCCCTCTTTTCCACTGCAACCCATGCGCAGTAAATTTTTACCACATCTCATCGCGCTGGTAGCGGCAGCGCTGCTTGGCACAACCGCGTCTGCCGAACAGTCCCAATTGCGGCAACAAGGCACAACGTTTGCCATCCGCTTTGACCCAATCCAGTTGCTGGCAGAGCGCCCCGTGAACGCCCTGCCCATGTGGATTCAAAGCGTTAGCGTGCAGCATCATCGATTCGACTCCACGACGCTCAACCTCTCCAGAGCCGAGGCCACCCGACTGCGCCACACCTCGGTGCGCTTGCATTTACGAAAGCTTAATTTTCTGGCCCAAACGGTAGAACTCCGAGTAACCCTCGCCCCAGGGATTGGCCAGGCAAGCGTTGCGAGCTGGACCGAGACTGGCACTCAAGTATATCATTCCAAACCATTTGGCTCTCAAGATGCAGCCTCAACTGAGACCGTCTTTGCGTCCACGGAAGGAGCCGACTACATGGAGATCGACCTCCCGGGCGACGGCTCACGCCTCACTGGCCTCTTCGCCAGCGCAATGCGTTACGCCAAGGTCCTGCAGGCCGTCGACTTCAACGCAGCGCCCATAGCTGACGCTTTCGGAAACTCCATCAGCACCCTGCCACCACGCGTGGAGGACCGCTACCTTTGGAACCGCGTGGAGGCCCCGCTGGATGCCGGTCCATTCACCTTAACCGCAGGTCAACCTCAGGCCATTGAATTTGAACTCGCCAGCCACCCAGCATGCGCCGTCATCTCTTTTGAAGTGAGAAACGTCGTCGCGGAAATGCCGCCGGTATTAGAGCTCAACGAAACCGATCTTCCCGCCGTATCGCTCTCACTGCCTGATCTCGCCGACCCCGCGTGGCACTCGCGTGACGAGCCTGCCGCCCAAGCCAGCGTCAATTCGCTTCTGCGCTACACAGGCTGGATCCGGGTCCAACAATTCCTGCCCGGAACTGTTTTGCAAAAGGGAAAAAACCTTCTGCAACTGACCCAACCCCTTGAAGGCGAATCTATTGAGATTCGTCGCGTTGAACTTCAACTCCGTTCCCGCCGCTAACCCACAGACACCACCCAAACCGCTTCCGCCCTATGAAACGTTCTCCCCTCCGTTCCCCCATCTCCCTGCGCTCAGGATTCACGCTTATCGAAATCATGATGGTCGTCATGATCATCGGCCTCCTTGCAGGGGTCGCCGCCTACACTTTGGGCGACAATCTGGGCGTGGCCAAAGACACCAAAATAAAAAGCGACCTTCAGACCATTCAAACCCAGCTCATGGTCTACGAGAGCATGAACGGGTTCCCTCCAAGCACGGAACAGGGACTGAAGGCGCTCGTCCAGCAGCCCTCCTCCTCCCCCGCACCGCGCAACTGGCGGCAGTTACTCAAAGAAGTCCCCATGGACCCTTGGGGCATGGAGTACCAGTACGTTGCTCCAGGGCGCCGCAACACAGACAGTTACGACCTTTTCTCAGCCGGCAAGGACCGTACACCGGGTACCGACGACGACATGGGCAACTGGAGAAAATAAGGCCACAACCTGCTGCACGTTTTATCATTGGGGAAACGTTCCCCTCACCGTCCGCTGGAACGCAGACGCACGGCGTTGAGCACAACACTCAACGAGGACAGCGCCATGGCCGCAGAAGCCGCCATCGGACCAGGCGACCACCCGTGCCAAACCTCCAGCAACCCTGCGGCCAGCGGTAACGCAAGAATGTTGTAACCAAAGGCTAGCACGAGGTTTTGCCGGATGACTTGAAGGGTTTTCCGGGAAACGACAATAGCGTCGAGAAGAGAGCGCAAGTCGTCCCGGATCAGGGTGATATCCGCCGTCTGACGCGCAGCCGCGGTCCCTCCGCCCATGGCGATGCCAACATTCGCCTGCGCCAGCGCTGGTGTGTCGTTGACGCCATCCCCCACCATCGCCACCACGCCCTGCTCCTGCAACTGCAGGATGCGGGCCCGCTTTCCCTCCGGAGCCACACCTGCAAACACCTTTTCGATACCCACTTGCGCAGCGATTGCCTGCGCAATCTCGGGCTGGTCTCCCGAAAGCAAGACCGGCGTAACCCCTCTCCGCTTTAACTCGGCCACCACATCCCTCGCCTCCGGCCGCATTTCATCTGCCAAGCGAAACCAACCCGCGAACTCACCTTCGGTCGCAATCCAAATACGCTCCGCTCGTTCCGCAGCAGAGGCTTCGGGCAGAACCACCCCGCTGGATTCCAACCACGCGGCCCCACCCACCAGCAACTCCATGTCTGCAACCTCTGCTCTGAGCCCGCTCCCCGGAACCGCCGTGACATCGTGCGCCTCTCCAATGGAGAGCCCGCGCTCGGATGCCGCCGCCACCACTGCCGCCGCCGCCGGATGCAGGCTTCGCCTTTGCGCAGCGGCAACCAACGCTAATAGCTTTCCGTCGAAGGATCTGCGCTCCCACCACTCCACCACCTTCATTCTCCCGAAGGTAAGAGTCCCCGTCTTGTCGAAAACCACCACGTTTACCTTGGACAAAATCTCCAGCACCGCGCCGTTGCGGAATAAGATCCCCAATTGCGCCGCACGGCCCGTACCGGCGAGAACCGCAACGGGCGTCGCCAACCCCAATGCGCAGGGACACGCCACGACCAAAACGGAAAGCCCGTGCCAGAACGCCTCACTCCAACGAGATTCTCCTGAACCGAATAAAGCCCAAATTACGGTGGTGATTGCTGCTGCATTCGCAACCCCGAGGCAGAAATGCACGGATACGGCATCGGCGAGCTTTTGCACTTTAGGCTTTGTTTCCTGCGCATCACGAACAATACGAAGCACCTGCTGCAAAAATGTATCCCTTCCACTAGCCGCCACCGTCACCCGCAACGCCCCATCACCATTCAGAGTCCCGCCAGTGACTTTTGCCCCGGGCGAGCGCAACACAGGGCGGGATTCTCCTGTGATCCAGCTCTCATCCACGGAAGAGGTGCCCTCCAGCAAAAAGCCATCTACTGGAATGCGCTCCCCTGGTGCAACTTGCACAACCATCCCAGGCGCAACCTTTCGCACCTCCATCGTCCGAACTCCCCCATCAATCTCCACCCGGACAGTCCCCGGCTGCAATTGCGCCAAGGCCCGTATCGCAGCGCCCGCCTTGAGTCGCGTGCCACGCTCCAACCAGCGTCCAAAGAGCGCAAAAGTCACAATTCCGGCTGCGACTTCAAAATAAGAGCCCATCGCCGCACCCGAATTTAGCGACGCGCTTGCGACAGTTCCACACCACGCCAGAACCGCCCCGGATCCAACCAGCAAATCCATGTTGGGAACACCTCTGCGCAACGCCGCCCAACCCGCCTTGAGAATCCCGGAGGCCGCCCAAAAAACAACCGCCCCAGAGACCGCAGCCTCCAGCCAAAGCCGCCCGGGAAATGGAGAAAAAAGCGCGGAGTGCGGCCAAAAATGTCCAGCCATTGTGAGCACCGAAAGCGGGACAAATCCGAGCGCGGCCCAGACCCATCTTGTTGCGGCTTCATCAGGCTCAATAAATTCCACTCCAGCATCTTCCAGCTCATCAATTGTAATGATTCCGCCCTCAAATCCGGCCGTCTCAATCGCCCGCTTCACAGCCTCAGCCAACGGCGGCGTCTCCCGTCCTAGGACCGTCGCTGTACTGGTGGCAAAGTTGACACTCGCCCCGGCAACACCCTCGACGCCTCGCAACACATTTTCCAAACGCATTGCGCAAGAAGCGCAGTGCATCCCAGAAACTTTCCATCGGCTTTCTAAGCCCTCTAATTTGGAGCCGTCCGTCCCTCCCAACGCTCTGAAATCGTTGTTTTCCACGCAGTCAGTATCAAAGAAAAGTGACAGTTCGTCCCGCGCTTTTTTCATTCCCCCTTTCCGAACTCGAAACCCGTGAGTATGGTACCAGACTCTATGCAGCACCCCGAGATTCTGAAGGCAGTCGAAGCAGGCAAAATTTCCACCACCACCGCTACCGCTCTTGAGCAATTAGGCGAAGGCACCTGTATCTTTCACAAGAGTTGGAAGTTCGGTAAAATCGTGAGTCTGGATTTTCTGCTGAACAAAGTGGTGATTGATTTCACGGAAAAAAAAGCCCACGAGATGCAGATGCAGTACGCAGCTGAGTCGCTTACTCCGTTGGCATCCAACCACATCCACGCCCGAATTGCGGAAAACCTCGACGCCGTCCGAACCAGCGCCTCCACCGATCCGGTCGCCTTCACCATCCAGATCCTCGCTGATCACAACAACCGGATGACCCAGGACGAGTTCACCAAAATCCTCGTCCCCTCCGTCTACAAAGAGCCCGAATTCAAAAAATGGTGGGATAGCACAAAGAAGCTGCTCAAGAAAAACGGCCACTTCTCGCTCCCTGTCAAAAAGACAGATCCCATCCTTTTCCGCTCGGAAGCGGTTTCCCGCTCCGAACAACATCTTAGCGCCTTCCATGCCGCGCGGCAGGTCAAGGACCAGATTAGCGCTGTGGAAAAGATTCTGCGTGACCTAGAGGAGTTTAAAGAGCCCGTTGTTCAACTCACCCCGCTGCTTTCGGAAATGGACGAGTCCGCCCGCCGAAACCTCAAACTTCGCACGGCTGAGTGCCTTACGCTCATCACCTTACGGGATGAAATCATCGACCGCTGCAGGGGTCTGGCCCTCGGCTCCGACTCGTTGACCATCGCTGGCATTCTCTTAGAAGAGCAGCGCAACCTGACCACGCTGCTGGAAGAAATCCCGGCCGCAAAACTCAAGCGCGCCATGGCCGCTTTACAGGAATCCTTCGGAGAAGACTGGTCCACCAAAGCGCTCCAGCTTATCCTTCGTGGTAGCACTCGCCTAGTGGCGGAATCGGCCCGCCTGTTACAGGAGCACAACTATTCAGAACAACTGCGTGCAGCGCTAGATCGTTCCATCCGAGACCATTCCATCTCATCTGCCGCGCTGACATGGCTGTGTGACAAAAAGGAACGCAACCGCAAGGGCAGCGAATTCCGCGACTTGCTCCACCCGCGCGTCATGAGCGCAATTTTGTCGGCTTTGGAACGCGATCAGTTCAACGAGAACCGCGACCGTAAGCTGCACGATTTGGTGATTAACGACGAAGGCTTGCTGCCTGACTTGCTTTCGCGAGCAGAGTTGGAAGAAGTGCGGGAAGCCATGCGCAAGCTGTTGTTAACCCCAGTCTTCGAAGATCTTAACAAGCGCTCCTTGCTGGGCCGCTTCGTGCGTGTCTACCCTGAATTGGAAGCCCTGATCTCTGGTGAGCGCGCGGACTCGCATTCAGGAGAAAAGGAAGACAAACAAGAAGGCCTTATTGTTTCCTGGGACAGCCTTCAGAAACGGCAGGAAGAGTACGAGGAAATCATCAACAAAAAAATTCCCGACAACTCCCGCGACATCGCCGAAGCCGCCAGTCACGGCGACCTCAAGGAAAACGCAGAGTTCAAGGCGGCCAAGGAAAGCCAGCGTATGCTGGGACGGCGCCGTGCGGATCTCGAACGCGAGATCATGACGGCACGCGGCACGGACTTTGCAAACCCAGACACAAGTCGCGTTGGGATAGGCACATCTGTTTGCATCAAAGACACTGTGTCTGCCGAGATCGAGACGTACCACATTCTTGGCGCTTGGGACACCATCACCGAGAAGAACATCATTTCCTACAAGGCAGCGATGTCACAAGCGATGATCGGCAAACAGCCCGGAGACACGGTGGAACTCCCCACCGAAACCGGAACGCGGCAGGTGGAGATCCTCTCCATTAAGGCTTGGCTCAAAAACTGAAATTGAATTTGCCAGCCTCCCTCTGAGGCGGGCAATCTCTCTCCGGCTTGAGTACGGCACGCATTTCGCAGTGTCGGGCGACAAACTGCCCAGTCGGAAATCCATCCTTGTAATTTCATCCGTTCACTTTTCAAAAATTTATGTCCACCATCATCTCCCATATTCTCGCCCGGCAGATCATCGATTCCCGTGGCAACCCCACTGTTGAAGTTGATATCGAGCTCGAAGGGGGTGCCGTTGGGCGCGCCGCCGTTCCCAGCGGCGCGAGTACAGGCGAACACGAGGCGGTGGAGTTGCGCGACGGCGACAAGGACCGTTACTCGGGCAAGGGCGTCTTGAAGGCGGTGCACAACATCGAAGAAATCATTGCCCCTGAGATCGAAGGATTTGATGCCTTGGACCAAGTCTCCATCGATCGCGCGCTTCTGGCGCTGGATGGCACGCCGAACAAGTCCAACCTCGGCGCCAACGCGCTGCTGGCGGTTTCTTTGGCCACAGCTCACGCAGCCTCCAACCAGTTGGGTCTGCCGCTGTTTAAGTATATTGGCGGCCCCAACGCCAAGGTGCTCCCGGTTCCCATGATGAACATTCTCAATGGCGGAGCCCACTCCGACGCCCCCATTGATTTTCAAGAATTCATGATCATTCCGAAAAAGTTTGATACCTTTTCGGATGCTCTTCGCGCCGGAACCGAGATTTTCCACGCACTTAAAAGCGTACTCAAGGGCCGTGGGCTTTCCACCGCCATTGGAGATGAGGGCGGCTTTGCCCCGAATCTGAAAAGTGCTTCGGACGCTCTGGAAACAATTGCAGAAGCTTGTAAAAAAGCGGGTTACAAACTTGGTGAAGAAATCTTCATCGCTTTGGACGTGGCCTCCTCAGAGTTTTACGATGCGGCCACTCAACAATACGTATTCAAAAAGAGCGATCAATCCCGCCGTTCTGCAGTTGAACTTGTTGCTTATTACAAAGAATTACAACAGCACTACCCCATTGTTTCCATCGAGGACGGTTGCGCTGAAAATGATTGGGATGGATGGAAGGCACTGACTGATTCGCTTGGACATAATACACAGCTTGTCGGCGACGATCTTTTCGTAACGAATGTAAACTTTCTTCGCAAAGGAATAGACCGTGGAATAGCCAACTCTATCTTGGTCAAAGTCAACCAGATAGGCACGCTCACTGAAACGCTGGATGCCATCGAGCTTGCCAAGGAAAACCGTTACACAGCCGTTATCTCCCATCGTTCAGGCGAAACCGAAGATACTACGATTGCAGATATCGCAGTGGCGACAAACGCGGGTCAGATTAAGACAGGTTCGCTTTGCCGCACAGATCGCGTAGCGAAATACAATCAATTGCTAAGAATTGAAGAACAATTAGGTGACAACGCGGTTTATGGCGGTAAGCTGCGCTAAATATTTGTGAGCGACAGATTCTTCGAGCATCAAACGAATCAAGCACCCCCGGTATGGGTTTCCCTAAACCGGGCCGTGGCTTCTATTATTGTGATGCTTGTTGTCGCCACACTTGCAATCCGTTATCTTCCAGAAACTTCGCGCCGGAATGAGATGCAGGCGCAGATTCAGGATCTGGAAAACAAGCTGGCAGAAAAGAAGTCTATTTTGCAGCGTCACGAACGCGAAGAACGACTCCTGCGCACCAGCTCTGAGTACCTGAGTCTGATCGCCCGCGACAAACTCGACCTGATGCAGGAAGGCGAGACGCTCTTTCGCTTCGAAGCAACCAAGCACTGAGTCCCATCTCCCCGTGATGGCTTCGTGGGCCTTTGTTTTATTGGCCCGCCCGCTCTTTGGAGGCCCACAGCTGGGCGAGCATTGCTGCATGCGCTTCAAAACCAGCATTTTGCAATCGGCAAACGCACCATTTCCCTATGTCTCTTGACCTTTCCAACCTCGATCTAGCCCCGCTTTCTGCGCGCCTCCACGAACTCCGGAGGTATCTTTGACTTAGCCTCACTTCAGGCCCGTCTCTCCACGGTGGAGGAGGCCATGAGTGCTCCGGATTTTTGGAGCCACAAAGATCGCGCCCAAGAGTTGGTCGAAGAAGTCTCCGCACTGCGCTCCAAGATCAACCCCTTCCTCGCACTCCATCGCCAACTAGCTGACTTGGAGGTTTTAGTAGAACTCGCCACAATAGAGACTGATCAGGCCCAAGCCGCCGCCGAGGTTGAAGCAGAGTTGAAGGCCTTCACCAAGGCACTGGAACAATTCGAGCTCAAAATGCTCCTCTCAGGCCCGACTGACCGCTGTTCAGCGTTTCTTTCCGTGCAATCCGGAGCCGGTGGAACCGAAGCCTGCGACTGGGCGGATATGCTGCTGCGCATGTACCAGCGCTGGTGTGAGCGGCGCGGTTATCAGACTGCCATCATCGACGTCCAAGCTGGGGATGAAGTCGGCATCAAATCCGCAACCATCCGCGTGACAGGAGAGTACGCCTTCGGCTATCTCGCCACGGAACGGGGAGTGCATCGTCTGGTACGCATCTCGCCCTTTGATTCCAACAAACGTCGCCACACCTCCTTTGCCGGGGTTGATGTCGTACCAGACCTTCCAGAGAGCGCCCCCATCGAAGTAAACGAGACTGATCTGGAAATCGACACCTATCGCGCGGGAGGCAAGGGCGGACAAAACGTCAACAAGGTGGAAACCGCCGTGCGCATCCGCCACTTGCCCACTGGATTGATTGCCGCCTGCCAAAGCGAACGTTCTCAAAACCAAAACAAGAATCTTGCGCTACGCATGCTCGCCGCGAAGCTCCACCAAATGGAAGCCGACAAACGCAGCGCCGAGCTCGAGCGCCAATACGGTGAAAAAGCCGACGTTGCCTTCGGCTCCCAAATCCGCTCCTACGTTTTCCAACCCTACCAGATGGTGAAGGACCTGCGCACTGGCGTTCAAACAAGTGACATCCAAGGAGTTATGGACGGAGACATTGACGCCTTTATCGAAGGAAAACTGCGTGGTCTTTCCGCCAAGCGCGGCGCAGGAGACGACGACTTGGACTAACAAGGCAACAACCAAAACCGCTTTAGACGCTGCTCCAATCAATCAGCGGGGCCGCATGATCGGGTTCGCAATGGGTAGAACGACCGGGAATCGGTGTAATGAGAGTCCTCCCCTTAGCACCTAGCGCCAGAAATGCATAATAATCGTAAGGATGAGTCCCTCCGATAAATGGAGCCCAATCAGGGAGATCCGCTCGAATGGTTCCCACAAAGCAGGCGAAGGTTAGCGTGGTGCTATTTGTCAGCTTCCAATGGGAACTCTGAGTTAAAAAGACCTTTGTAAACTCAGCGCAGTCCGCACCAATGGCAGGATTTCCACCAGACTCAGCGGACCTGTATTTATCCATATGGTCATAAAGGGAAACATAATGGGCGCGGTAAAGTCCTTCCAGCAACAGTGCTCGTGACCCAGGAAGGTGAAGATAATCATCCTCAACAAAATAGACAGGCTCCTCATCAGGGAGGGAAAGCGCGTACTCAAGCGCAATTCTGAATCCAGCGGCACTACTGCCGCCTTCGGTACGTACCAAAGTGCAGTTGAATTGCTTTAACTCCTCAAAGGTCTCGTCCCTAACCTTATCTGCAAACAACACCACTTCCTGAGCCGGGAAATGCTTTAGAAAATTCTCAAGGCAATAAAGCTTTGTAGCCTTTTGGAAGCGGACTTTTTGGTAGGAGTTATCACTTAGACGGTAGAGGACCTTCATTAAACATCCAGATTTCGAACACTAAACTCTTAAGCAAACTGGATTCTCTGTCGAACCAAATGTTCAGATAAACCCTTGAACCAAAGGCAAACTGAAGCGCAACTTTAGCGGAGTATATCAAGCAGGCAGGCCGCGGCAGCCGCGCGACGCATCCATCCATCATGATGCGTCGATTTGTTTTACTTGCTCGCCTCGCCCTCCCCCTTTTTACTCTAATACACCATGTCCCATCCGCTTCATTCCCTTCTCCAAAACCGCGTCGTCATCCTCGACGGCGCCATGGGAACCATGGT
>CALQFT020000015.1 GCA_943329925.2 Opitutus sp. GAS368 | reverse complement strand
GGTGAGGTCACCTTGAACGCGTTATGCATCGATCAGGCTACAGGCAACCTCATCTGGAATAAGGAAGTGCTGCGCCCGGAGGCAGGTGAGGCGGCGAAAATGCACCGCAAAAACACCGCCTCCAGCCCCACTGCACTCGTCGCTGATGGCCGCATTTACGTGCATTTCGGCCACATGGGCACCGCCGCCCTAGACCTCGCCGGGAACATCCTCTGGACCCAGACCGAACTCAAATACACCCCCGTCCATGGCACCGGTGGCTCCCCTGCCCTTGTTAACGACATGCTGGTCTTCAGCGCCGATGGCAAAGAAAATCCCTTCGTCGCTGCACTCGACGCTAAAACCGGCGTTTTGCGCTGGAAAACCGACCGCCAATCGCCTGCAAAAAAACAGTTCGCCTTCTCCACCCCGCAAGAAATCTGGGTGGATGGGGTACAACAAATCATCAGCGCGGGCCCCGGGTTTGTGGGAGCATACGCGCCCAAGGACGGCCAAGAACTTTGGAAAGTCTCTTATGGAGAAGGCTATTCAGTGGTACCAAGACCGGTGTTCGCCCACGGCCTGCTCTATTTAAGCTCTGGGTTTGACGCAGCCACTCTCTATGCAATTCGCCCGGCGGGAGCCAAAGGCGATGCCACAGAAAGCAACGTCGTTTGGACGCTCAAAAAAGGCGCTCCGCACACTCCCTCGGTGGTCGTTGTGGAGAACTCGCTTTTCTGCGTCTCGGATGCCGGCATCGCCTCCTGTGTGGACGCCCTCACAGGCGAAGTCGCGTGGAGCGAGCGCTTGGCGGGCAACTTTTCCGCCTCCCCCATTGTCTCCGAGGGGAAAATTTATTTCCAAAACGAGACAGGAAGCACGTTTGTCGTGCGGGCGGCCAAGACATTTGAACTGCTCGCCACCAATGAACTAGGCGAACGCACCCTCGCATCCCCGGCTCCGGCGGAGGGCGCTTTGTTTGTGCGCACCGAGACGCGTCTTCTAAAATTAACGCCGTAGCCGGCAGACTCACTTACCCGATGGACCCGCTTTTTTTAGAATTCGAGTCACTCCTTTTACAACTGGCCGACAGCCAGGCGTCGGATCTTTTCCTTGGCGAAGGCCGTGTTCCTTCCTGTAGACTGGACGGCGAGATCCAAACGCTGACGGGCCCAGCGTCGAGTCGCGAGTTTATAGAGACGGCCCTACGCACCGTTTTGCAGCCAGAACAGTACGATGCCTTTACCAACGAAGGCGATCTCGACGCGGGATTCACCCACCCGAAAGCGGGTCGCTTCCGCCTAAACGCGCATTTGCACCGCAGACGACTGGCGCTGGTGTTGCGCAAAGTGCCCTTAGGCGCGTTAAGCTTTGAAGAACTCTGCCTCCCGGAAAGTCTAAAAACCTTCGCGCAACTCCGCCGCGGCCTTGTTTTGGTTACCGGCGCCACCGGTTCTGGAAAATCCACGACCTTGGCGGCGATGATTCACCACATTAACGCCAACTTCACCCGCCACATCATCACCATCGAAGATCCCGTTGAGTTCGTGCACGAAGACCTGCGCTCCTTGGTGACTCAACGCGAAGTCGGCGGCGATACACGGGACTTTGCAACCGCACTGCGCCATGTGCTGCGGGAAAGTCCAGATGTCATCGTACTGGGCGAAATCCGAGACGCAGAAAGCGTTGGCGTTGCCATAGCGGCGGCCCTCAGCGGCCATCTGGTGATTTCCACGCTGCACACCGTGGATACCACCCAGACATTGCAACGGATTCTGAGCTTTTTCCCGGATCACACCCGCGCGCAGGCACGGCAGGATTTGTCGCTTTGCCTGGAGGCAGTGGTTTCCCAGCGTCTGCTGCCACTTGCCTGCGGCACGGGCCAGATTCCCGCTGTGGAAGTGCTCACGGTCACCCCAGCAGTGCGCCGTTTGGTGCGTGAGGGGCGTACAGAAGAAATCCCCGAACTGCTCGGCCCAGGCGCCGGACTGCATTCCTTCAACCAGGCGCTGGTGGACCTTTTCAAAACGGGGCGCATTTCGTTGGAAGCCGGGACTCAAAATGCCCCGGATCCAGAGGACTTTCTCCTTAACGCGCAAGGAATAGAGCGGGGTTCCATCGCATTTTCTTCCGAGCAGGAGGAGCCTTCCTTGTCCGGAGCGGCGGATATGCGCAACCTCCTGCATTCGGCCAAACGCCATGGCGCAAGCGACCTCCATCTGGCAGCAGGAACTTATCCGATGCTCCGAATTCAAGGCAGGCTCTGTCCCCTGGCCACGGAACAACTCACCGCCACAGCCGTACGCCGCCTGTTACTGAGTATGTTAAACCACGCCCAAAAGGAGCGCTTTGAACTCGAAAAGGAACTGGATTTTGCCATCACCCTGACCGACGGCGTCCGGTTGCGTATTAACGCGCATTACCAACGCCAAACCGTGGCGGTTTCCATTCGCCTAATCCCCCACAAGCTGCCACCCATCGAGACCCTCGGCCTGCCGGCGGCCGTGCGCAACCTCGCCCAAGCTTCCCAAGGGCTTATTCTAATCACAGGCCCCACAGGCAGCGGTAAAAGCACGACGCTGGCGACCTTGATAGACTGCGTCAATTCCACTCGTAACTGCCGCATCATCACGGTGGAGGACCCCATCGAATTCATTCATTCCAACCGGTTGGCGACCATCGAACAACGCGAGGTTGGCGCCGATACCAAAAGCTTTGCCGATGCGCTTAAATACGTCCTGCGCCAGGATCCCGACATCATTCTTGTGGGAGAAATGCGCGACACCGAGACCATTCAAGCCGCCCTTACCGCCGCAGAAACAGGCCACCTCGTACTGGCCACCCTCCACACCAACGACGCCCCACAAGCCGTGGAGCGCATCATCGACGTATTCCCATCCTACCAACAAAACCAAGTCCGCGCCCAACTGGCCTCCGCGTTGCTCGCCGTGGTTTCCCAGCGGCTGATTCCCACCAAGGATGGCGACTCGCGTGCGGCAGCTTTCGAAGTGCTTTTGGCCAGCAGCGCGGTGCGCACCCTGATTCGAGAAAGCAAGACCCACCAGATAGTTGCCGCCATCGAAATGGGATTGCGTGAGGGCATGCAAACCTTGGACCGTTCCCTCGAGTCCCTCGTTCGGGAGGGCAGAATTACGCTAGAAGAAGCCGCTCGACACATGCGCAATGCGGGATGGAGTACGTCCGTGGAGTCCGCACCATAGACGCCAGCTCTGCACCGGAAAGACCGTGCAAAATCAGGAATAGGCAACATAGAGGTGCGTGAAGTTGACTTTCCTCCCTTTATTTCAAAACTTCATTACGTTACGTAATTTTCATATTAATAAAAACATCTGCTATCAAGCACATTACCTATAGAAAGACAAAACAAACACGCACTCCAACTGATTTTAAAATTGTAAAGCTCATGTAATTTCGCTTAAATTCCCCCCAGTTGTAACTGATAACAGTACTGTGCGTTTCCTTCTTACAGCCTCGGTCTTCCTTTTGTTTAGCGGCCTCCAAAACGTTTTTGCGCGCATTGGAGACACTCCCGAAAAGTGCATTGAGCGCTATGGCAAGCCGATAAAGTCCAGTGATAAAGGTCTTCTTTTCGCCAAGAATGGCATGAAGATTTATGTCACATTTTCTGCTGGAAAAGCCGACGGAATCTTCCTCCAGAAACTCGACCCAGCCATGCCTAAACGTGCTCTTCCGATTCCTGAGCAAGAAATCGAGCAGTTTCTGATGCTTAACAGCATGGGCTCGAAATGGCGCTTCACTTCCCAACTGCCAGATGGTGACGTCATTTGGGTCACCGAAGATTCAGAACTAAGCGCAATGTATTCTCAGGCGACTTGTTCGATTCAAGTTTACACGAAAAACAGCATGACTCGCTGATTGCAGATGAGTTGGCCAAAAACGCGCCGACACTAACACTTAGTCAGCGGGATAGTTTGGGATAGCAAGGAGCTCCTCCAGCCCCGCGGAGCATGAGTCCGAAGACCCGAGCAAGTGGCATCGCCATCCGCAGCTACGTTCAGGTTACTGAAAAAGCTCCCCCATCGAGCGGCGCTCTAACTTAGTGGGTCGTCCGCTACCCCGAGGCCTGCGCCCCTGCATCAGAGGACCGCGCATACGGGATTTTTCAAGCTCTTCAGCTGGAGTAACATCTTCTGCATATTGAGGCACCAATCTAGCTCCGACCCGAGATTCAGGAAAATCAACTGCGAGCAGAGTTCGCACCCAAGGCGTCTCATTGGAATTGATCTGGATAGCGATCCTTTGGCCAGGACGCACCGTGTGCGCAGGCTTGGCGGGCAAGCCGTCCACCTTCACCTTCCCCCCTTTGATGCCGGCAGCAGCCAGAGGTCTGGTCTTAAAAGCGCGCACCGCCCATAGCCAAAGATCGAGTCGCATTTGCTCAATCAAAAGCAGACAATCCAAAATGTCATCTGATTATCGCAAAAACCCGATTGATTCAGACTGCGCCAACCTCCGCACTGGCACCTCTTGCCTCACCCTGTTATAGCAAGCGTCCGTTTTTCTTTATCGCATGAACCTACCTCTGAAATTCACCACGGACGGCCTCATTCCGGCGATCGTCCAAGACGCATCCACCGGTCGCGTCCTCATGATGGCCTGGATGAATGCGACCTCGCTTCAATCCACCTTGGACACCGGGCTCATGCACTACTGGAGCCGCTCGCGCCAAAAATTCTGGCTCAAGGGCGAAACCAGCGGTCACACCCAAAAAGTGGTCAAATTCCATGCCGATTGCGACATGGACACGCTTCTGTTTGAAGTGGAACAAATCGGCGGCGCCTGCCACACCGGCCACCAATCCTGTTTTTTCCAGGAAATCGATCGCAGCGGTAACTTCCTCGAAGTCAAGGAGACCCGCATCTTCGATCCCGCCGACACCTACGCCGCCAAGCACTGACAATGCCCCTTCCGCCCCTCTCGCCGTCCCTTCCAGAGTTTCGCTCCCTCGCCACACAGGGAAACCTGATTCCCGTATGGTGCGAACTGCTAGCAGACGCCGAAACTCCCGTCTCCGCCTTCCAAAAATTGGACTCAGGAGGGTACAGTTTCCTGCTCGAATCCGCGGAAAACAGCGCCCAGGCCGGTCGTTATTCCTTCGTTGGAACGGATCCAAGGCTGGTTATAGAGACTCTCGGACGCACCGTGCGACTCACCGAACACGGCCAAACTCGGGAATTTATCTCCAATAGCGATCCGCTCTCAGAGCTCGAAACGCTCTTGGGCGCCTATCGCCGAGTCAAACCTCCAGGACTGGAAGAAGCTGCAGGACCTAGCTTTACGGGCGGCGCAGTCGGCTTTCTCTCCTACAACGCTGTGCGTTTCTTCGAGCCTTCTGTCGGAGAGCCTCAACCCGACCCGCTCTCACTGCCAGACGCACTATTTTTCCTCACGGACGCCGTTCTCATCTTTGATCATCGCTCCCGGCGCATGCGAGTTCTGGTCAACGCCCACGTGCCTTCTCCCGAAGACGCGGAGGCCGCATATACCGCCGCAGCGACACGCGTGGGCGAGATTCTGGCACGCCTGGCGCAACCCGCCGCCCTGCCGCAACTCCCTGTCCCAACACAGCCTACCGTTCCAGCCGAAGCCCGCTGCAACACCACCCGCGAAGAGTACATGGCGACGGTCCGCGCCTGCCAGGAATACATCCGCGCGGGCGACATATTTCAAATCGTTCCCTCCCAGCGCTTTGAAACAGAATATACGGGCGACGCACTTACCCTTTATCGCACTCTGCGAGACGTTAATCCCTCGCCCTACATGTTTTGCCTCAAGCTGGCTGGACGCTTCGCCCTCGTTGGATCCTCACCGGAAGTGCACGTCCGCGTCACCGACGGACGCGTGGACATACGCCCCATCGCCGGCACCAAACGCCGCGGCGCAACACCTGCCGAAGATGACGCCAACGCAGCCGAGCTTTTGGCCGATCCAAAAGAGCGCGCAGAACACCTTATGCTCGTTGATCTTGCCAGGAATGATGTAGGGCGCATTTCAAAGTTTGGTTCAGTCAAGGTCTCCGACTTCATGACTATCGAGCGCTACAGTCACGTCATGCACATCGTCTCACACGTCACAGGCGAGTTGAGTCCCGAGAAATCCGCCTTCGACGTGATGCGCGCCACCTTTCCAGCAGGCACAGTCAGCGGTTCGCCCAAAATCCGCGCAATGCAGTTGCTCAACCAATTCGAAAAACACAAACGCGGCGTATACGCGGGAGCCGTGGGGTATTTCGGATTCGACGGCAACACGGACTCTTGCATCGCGCTGCGCACCGTCGTACTCAAAGACGGCCATGCTTATGTGCAAACCGGCGCGGGAGTCGTCGCGGATTCCACCCCCGAGGGCGAACATCAGGAGTGCATCAACAAGGCCATGGGAATGATGGCCGCCATTGCACGCGCCCGTTCCACGGAGCCCTTAAACCGCTGACGCAAACCACTTTTATGCTTCTGGTTATAGATAATTACGACTCCTTCACCTACAACCTCGTCCAGTACTTCGGCGAGCTGGGCGCCGAGATCCTTGTGAAGCGTAACGACGAAATTTCTCTCGCCGAAATAGAAGCAGCCAAACCCGAGCGCATCGTCATTTCACCAGGCCCGTGTTCACCAAAAGAAGCGGGCATTTCAAACAGCGTGATCCGAACGTTTGGACCTCGCCTCCCCCTCTTGGGCGTTTGCCTCGGGCACCAATGCATCGGCGAAGTTTTCGGCGGCGAGGTCGTCCGCGCCGGACGGCTCATGCACGGCAAGACCTCGCCCATACGGCACCACTCCACAGGTGTTTTCGCAGGCCTCCCCAACCCGTTCACCGCCACGCGTTACCACTCACTCCTCGTGCGCCGTGAATCGCTCCCCGACTGCCTCGAGATTACCGCCGACACAGTTGAGGGCGAAATTATGGGACTGCGCCACAAAGAACACCCCATCCACGGGGTACAGTTCCACCCGGAGTCCATTCTTACGGTGGAAGGCAAACATCTCTTGGAGAACTTTTTGCGCATGTAAAAACCCCCGCTAAACAATCTTGCACCGGATCCAGCAATTTTCCTCAAATTCGTAAACCGCACAGAGACGGTGATATCCATCCGCAATCACCACCCCCCGATGCGCCGCGTCACGCACTAGTAGCAACGGCGAAAGCGGCACTCCCTTTTTGATCTTCCTCCTATCTCGCTCCACATGCGAATTGCTAACGCCCAACAGCGAGAGTTGCGAGGCACGAAAAATATCCTTCGCCTTGAATTCCGTCAGCTCCGCCTTCCTCAATTCAGCCACTAACCGCTCGGCCTCAACCTTTGGATACAGCAGGCTTAAGTACGATTCAGCAGCAGGAAAATTGTGCTCTTCGACGTCTTCAAACCATTCAACATTCGACTCCTTCTGCTTAGCCATAAACTGAATTCTAGCAGTTTGATACTGCTTCAGGAAGCTTCCGCCGCCCGTCTTTTTCCCGTCCGCACTTATGCAAACCATTCCCGCTCTCCTTGAAATCCGATTGCGCGCAGCAGTCACAGAGCCCTGCGAAGTACCCCTTTGCGTCACGCCTGCATCTGACACCCGCTTTGGTGACTACCAATCAAACGCGGCGATGCTTCTCGCCAAAAGTCGCCGGGCCAATCCCCGCGAAGTAGCCCAGGAAATCCTTTCTCATCTTCAGCTCGACGACATTTGCAGTGCCGTGGAAATCGCAGGCGCGGGCTTCCTAAACTTTAAGCTGCGCCCAGCTTGGGTGCAAAACCGCATCGAGCAGCTCCGAACCGACGCAACTTTCGGCGTTCCTACGCCATCACAACCACGCTGCATCGTTGTGGACTTTTCCTCACCTAACGTCGCCAAGCCCATGCACGTCGGCCACATACGCTCCACCATTCTGGGTGACTCTCTGGCGCGCATCGCAACTTTTATTGGACACAAAGTCATTCGCGACAATCACATCGGCGACTGGGGTACCCAGTTCGGAATGCTGTTGCACGGCTGGAAAACCATCCTGGACAAAGCCGCTCTGGACAAGGATCCCCTCGCGGAAATGGAACGCATTTACAAGGATGTCAGCCCCCGCTGCAAGGAAGACGCCTCCGTTCTTGACGCCGCCAAGCAAGAGTTAGTCAAACTTCAGGCCGGCGACGTTGAAAACCTTGCCCTGTGGCGGGAAATGATTCGTCTGTCCCAATCCCAGTTCGACTCCATTTACGGTCGGCTCGGGATTAAATTTGATGTCACACTCGGAGAGAGTTTTTACAATGCACGCCTCAAGTCTGTTGTTGAAGAGCTTCGTTCCAAAGGAATTGCTCGAGAAAGCGACGGCGCTGTCTGCGTCTTCTCCGATGGCCAACTGCCTCAGGAACAAGACCCATTCCTCATCAAGGACAAGGACGGCTGGCGGGACAATCCCGCCCTCGTGCTTAAAAGCGACGGAGCAGCCAACTACACGACCACTGATCTGGCCACCTTGCAGTACCGCATTGAAACGTGGCGTCCCGACGAGATTGTTTATGTCACTGACGGGCGGCAGCAGCTCCATTTCCGCCAGTTCTTTGCCATATTTAAGCGCTGGCAACCCGATGCAGCCGAACATGTAAAATGTTCCCACGTCTGGTTCGGCTCCATCCTTGGCGATGACGGCAAGCCTTTTAAAACGCGCTCAGGAGAAACCATCCGGCTCGCCGATTTGCTCAACGAAGCCGAGGAGCGCTCCTTCTCACAAGTCTCCGAACGCAACCCGACACTCAGTGAAGAGGAGCGCCGCGAAATCGCGCGTATTATTGGAATTGGCGCGGTGAAATACGCCGACCTTCTGCCACACCGGCAAGGCGATTACGTTTTTTCATGGGACAGAATGTTGAGTTTCCAGGGCAATACAGCCCCCTACCTTCAAAACGCTTACGTCCGCATCCGCTCAATTTTCCGCAAGCTGGCGGAAGCTGGCGCCGCGTGGGATCAAGGCCAGCCAATTTTACTCGAACAGCCCGCAGAACTGGCTCTCGGAAAACGCCTGTTACAATTTGGGGAAGTGCTTCCCCTTGTGCTGCTGGACCACCGCCCCAACACGCTCGCGAACTACCTCTACGAACTCGCCAACACGTTCCACGCCTTTTACGAAGCCTGCCCAGTGCTGAAATCCGAGGGCGCACAGCGCGCTAGTCGACTCGCACTTTGCGACTTAAGCGCCCGGTTGTTGAAGACGGGATTGGAACTACTGGGAATCGAAGTCCCAGAGCGCATGTAAGTATTTTACCGGGGAGGGCAGAGCCTCAAAGCTCAAGCCCTTCCCTACCCCCAGCGCAAATCGCCAACTTGGCGCCATTCCCAGACAGGACAAAGCTAAACGCCCATCCCGTCCTCGAAGGAGCCCGCGGCAGAGGGCCACTGGAAATTATCGCGGATGTAGGCAATCCCATTAGCGCTCGTGTAATCCAGATCTTTGTAGGCGCTTTCAGCCTCCACCACCAGCGGCGCAGACGCGGCACCAGTCAACTTGCAATAACGCTGCGGATAGCCTATTTGCAGCATGAGCTCGGCGTAGCGCTGCATGTTGAGATCGCCCGTCGCAAGATCAGTGAACTGCATTCCTCGGTTGGCCCAAAGCGGCTCCATGGTGCGCAGCGGGAAGCCCGGACGCACTGTGTAGTTCTTAATATGGCAGGCATACACCCAAGGCCCAACTTTCAAAAAGCGACTTTCAAACGACTCCCCTTCCCAACAATGGGAGGGATCCGCGTTCACTGCCATCGACGTGTCCTCGTCGCACAACGCGACAAGCCGCAAGAATTCGTCAGCCGTTGCAGCAGCCGTTCCGGGATGAATCTCGTGGCAAAGCTTGATTCCCAGTTTGCGGGCGTGTGCCCGAATCTTGGCTGTCTTCTGAACGAAACGCTCTTCACCTTCCTTTACCATATCATACCCTGGCCCAGCCCAAAATCCCCAAGGATAGCCACTTGCCATTTCCCAACCAAAGGCCACGCCCCAAAACATCGGAAACACCTTCATGTTTAATTCCGCCAACAAATCAAGCAGGCGCAGCGTGTAGTTCTCTGCCCAAGCTTCAATCTCCGCAGGAGACTTCAGAGCAATATCTGCAGGTATAAACGGCCGGATCGTAGGCGATCCCGTCCACGCCGTGGTGTGGACCCAAATCGGGCAATGACCAGAAACCCCATCAAGACGCAATCCGCTTTGAGCGAAAGCATCCTGAATGTCTTTTGCCTTTTTAAAGCCGGCGCCCTCTTGGAGCATGTAGTTGCTTGGCTGCGCTCCCGCCGCGCCGGAGCGCTTCGCGTAAGCGAGGAATTCGGAAAGAGATTTTGCGCCGTGTTGGGCGCCTTCTATTGAGGGGTGATAGACGCTATGAGCCATGGGAGAAAATGTAGAACGCCGCCGCGTCAGCCGGCAAGCGCGCGCTGCATGATTTGCTGCCAAACCGGCATTCTCTCCCGTCAAACACCGAACCCGCTTTACCAAAAGCTCACCGCCATTCATTAAAAAACTCGACGCAACCCCATGACATCCCTTTCTGAAATCACAACCCACCTTGGCGAACTTCTTTCCATTCAATCCATAGGAGACTACCCGCAAGCACTCAATGGCTTACAGTTAGAAAATAACGGCTGCGTCACCCGCATTGCCGCTGCTGTGGACGCCTGCGAAGCAGTCCTGATTCAGGCCACCGCACGAAAGGCGGATCTTCTGCTGGTACATCACGGACTTTTTTGGAACACCACCCCATTCATCGGAGGAATGTACCGTAAAATGAGGGCGGCTATCTTAGGAAACCTTGCGGTATATAGCGCCCATTTACCTCTGGATGTGCATCCTATTTACGGCAACAACGCTCTCCTTGCGCGCGCCGCTGGTCTCACCGACTTGTTGCCGTTCCTTCCGAGCAAAGGCCAGCCCGTAGGACTTGTTGGCAACTGTACGGTTTCAAGAAACACCCTTCTTGAGTCCCTAGCCACCACACTTGGTTCCCCAATCCACCTTTGTGCAGGTGGCCCCGAATTTCCTAAACGCGTCGGCGTAATCACCGGTGGAGCAGGCTCCGAGGTGGCCCGCGTCGCAGCCGCCGGCGTGGACACTTTCATCACGGGAGAAGGACCGCACTGGAGTTACACACTGGCTGAAGAACTCGGTATAAACCTCATTTATGGAGGTCATTACGCCACTGAAACTTTTGGAGTCAAAGCGCTCGCAGCCCAGCTCTCTGAGCGATTTTGTGTCCCTTGGGAATTCATCGACCATCCCACAGGGCTGTAACGGTTGCCCTGCGACTTAGGCCCTGTATTCCCTGAAATACAACAGAGTCTCCAAGTCCACCCGAACCCATCAGTAAATCTTACGCCTCACTCCCCCTCCTCCAGCGCCTCGACAAGCCCATAAGAACGCCCGCCACGCACAGCCAAAGCCAGCTATCACCATGTCTTGCGTACCAGGTGAACTCGGGGGTCTTGGGAACTCGCACTACCAAAGTGTCAATCCCCTCAGTGAAAGATGCGAGCCGCTGTTCCACCCGTCCCAAGCTGTCCACCGAACAGGTCACTCCGGTGTTCGCGCACCGCAGAAGTGGCAGTCGCATTTCCACCGCACGAAACTTCGCGTTGGCAAGGTGCTGTGCGGAAGCTGCGCTGGTGGAAAACCACGAATCGTTTGTCAAATTGACGAGCAACTGGGCGCCTTCCTTCACAAGACTACGGGCCTCGCGAGAAAGACTGTCTTCAAAACAAATCAACGCACCAATGCGCACTGCCGGTTTTTTTAAAAAGAGTAAGTTCGCCTCATCACCCGCACGCAAATCACCGGGAACCAACAGCCTCACCCAGTTTGGGAGCCAGTCTCGAAACGGCAGAAACTCCCCGAATGGAACCAGATGCCGTTTCCTGTAACTCTGCGGTGGAACATTGTTCCCTTCCAATAACACGGCCGAGTTGTACTCAAAAACCGCTCCGGTTCCATCAGGCTCCGCCGTCGCGGGCTCAAGACTTCCCAGCAAAAGAGGAGCGCCGCTCCGTGCCGCCTGATTGCGGGTGAATTGAAAATTTTCCGCGTCGGCAAACATTCCCCGCGGGGTGGCAGCCTCCGGCCAAAGCACCAAGTCCGGAGGCGGCTGCAAGCCTTCCACCAGTTGCATAAGGCGGTCCAACTTTTTGAGCGCCGCATCTTCCTCACTGGGATCAAACTTTTCGTCCTGCGGGATGTTGGGCTGCACCGCCACAGTGCGTAAACTGAAGCTCTGGCTCACTGGCTTTTTGAGTACACATCGCACACCATAACTAACGCAAAGCCCGAGCATTACAAGCAACGTCATAAACTCTCCCCGAAGGTTTGGGAGCGCCCGGATGGAGGCCTCTTGGACAATCCGACGAAATGCCAGGGCGAGAATCAAGTTGCAAAACACGACGACAAAACTCACCCCGTGCACTCCGACGATGTCCACGATCTGTATCAATGCCAAATCATTATGCAGCGCAACCCCAGGAGTATTCCAACCAAACCCGGTAAATAGCCACCCACGAACCCAGTCCAACAGGACCCACGCACTGGCCCCCTGCAACGCGAACGCCACGTTATAAAAGGACGTCGCCATGGCGCTAGAACCCGTCTGTGGGGGCCGTGCAATGAACCATGCCCAGAGCGCCGGATACACCGCCAGATACGCAGCGAGATATATCGAGAGGCCATTAAGCACGGGATTTTCAAACAAATCAGCCAAAGCCGACAGCCATTGAAACGTGCAGGCAAAAAATATAAAGCCGCTCAGATAGCCTAGCGCAGGCGCCTTCCAAAACGCGTAGCCGCCCTCCTTCTCAGCGCGATGCCATAAGGCGGCAATCAGGGGTAGCAGCGCAAACCAAACCAAAACAGGCAGGTTCCACGGCGCAAAGCAAAGGGTCAACAAACCACCCGAGGCTATCGCTGCCAACCAGGGCCATTGTTTGCGTAAAGTTAGGGGAATCGTCATGCGTACCATGCCCACTACAGCGAGTTGCCCCTACAATCCAGCGACGAATCCAATCGTTGACCGTAGCTTGCACCAAGGCCTCACCTGAGCCAGCATCAAAAAATGCGCGCCCCTTTGCTGATCCTGAGCTTTCTGGTGACTTCGTTCCTTTGCTCCACCCATGGTTCCGAGGAAAATACTTTCCTCAAAAATCCCCGCCAGCTCGTCTTTGACGGCAACCGGAGCGGAGAAGGTTATTATCACCCAGACGGAAATGCCCTCGTGTTCCAAAGCGAACGCGAACCCGGCAACCCGTTCTACCAGATCTACCATCTTGATCTCCTTTCCGGCGACACCCACCGCGTCTCCCCCGGTCATGGAAAAACCACCTGCGCTTTTTTCCAGCCCGGCCTGAAGCGGTTGCTCTTTTCCTCAACCCATCACGATCCACAGTCCATTTCCAAAGAGGCTTCAGAGAATGAGTTCCGCGCCTCAGGAAAAACCCGCCGATACTCGTGGGACTATGACCCCGAGTACGAAATCTACTCCGCAAACATTGATGGCACGGAGCTCAAACGCCTCACCAATGTTCCCGGCTACGACGCGGAAGCCTCATTTTCCCCTGATGGAAAACTCATCGTATTCTCCTCCACACGAGGAGCCTACCCTCTGGAAAAACTTTCCCCCGAGGACCGTGCGCGTTTTGAAAAAGATCCAGCGTACTTTGCTGACCTTTATGTGATGAACGCCGACGGCTCAGGAGTGCGTCAAATCACTCATACCCCGGGTTATGATGGCGGGCCGTTTTTCTCCCCTGACGGTTCACGTATCGTATGGCGCAGATTTGACGCCTCAGGAATGAACGCGGACATCTTCACCTCGCTAGTAGATGGCACTGATGTGCGACGCATCACCGACTTTTCCTGCATGTCCTGGGCCCCCTACTATCACCCTTCACAGCAATATATTATATTCACCTCAAACAAGCTCGGCTTCGACAATTTCGAACTCTTCATCGTCGACGTCGCAGGCTTGCATGAACCGGCCCGTGTAACTTTCACCCCAGGCTTTGACGGCCTTCCAGTTTTTTCCCCCGACGGCACCAAACTGAGTTGGACCACCAACCGGGGCGGCGGTGGAAAATCAAATATCCATCTTGCCGATTGGGATCACGGGGCGGCAATTCACGCAATTCAAAGCAGTCCCCTCCGTGCCGTAACAACGGCCCACGCCGCGCCACCCTCACAGGAAATCAGGAGCGCAGAATTGCAATCAAAGGTGCAATGGCTCGCCGCACCGGAGCGGGAGGGACGTCGCACAGGAACAACCGGAGCAAAAGCCACAGCATCCTGGATTTCCAACTTTCTCAAAAGCAACGGACTTCAGGCACCACAAAACACTTTTTTCCAGGAGTTTACATTTCCTGCCGGCGTGGAAATTATGAAGGATCACAACCACCTCGTGAGCATCATCGAGGGAAAGGAGAAAGACTTCTTGCTTGATAAAGACTTTCGCCCCCTGCCCTTCTCGGACTCCGGAAAAGTGGAAGCTGAAGTTGTTTTTGCGGGATACGGCCTCTCCGTTCCAGAGGGAAACGGTACGCAGCGCTACAATTCTTACGACGGGTTAGACGTGAAGGACAAGGTAGTGCTGCTTTTGCGTTACGTCCCTGAAGGCGTTGATGCATCCCGACGAGCGCAGTTGAACCGTTACGCTGGACTGCGTTACAAAGCCATGCTTGCTCGCGAACGTGGCGCAAAAGCCGTGCTCGTGGTTTCAGGCCCCGCCTCAACACAGCCGGGCGAATTGCTGGGGCTTTCCTCAGATAACTCGCTTGCAGGTTCCGGAATTGTGGCGCACTCGGTCAACAGCGCAGTCGCTGACGCGCTTTTAGCCGGCACGGGAAAGTCCCTCAAAGAAGTGCAAGCAGCCCTCGATGACGAGAACCCGCATGTTCCGGGTGGCTTTGCTTTGCCCAACATCAAGGTCCGTTTGGAAGCCGGAGTAGAACACCGTAAGGGACTAGACAACAACGTGATTGCCATGATTCCTCCCGGCCCCAACTCGACCGGAGAATGGGTGCTGGCCGGCGCGCACTACGATCATTTGGGCGTCGGCGCCGAATCCAGCTCGCTGGCTCGCTCCGGCGAGGAAAAGGGCATCCACTCTGGCGCGGATGATAACGCCTCCGGCACCGCCCTGCTCATGGAGGCGGGGGCAGCATTAGCCAAAGAGCGTGAAATTCATCCCGAGCGTTTTAAGCGCGGCGTCTTACTCGGCTTTTGGTCAGGAGAGGAAATCGGGTTGATTGGCTCGGCTGCATTTGTGGAGAAGCCGCCCGTGGATTTAAGTAAAATTGTGGCGTACTTGAACTTCGATATGGTCGGACGGTTGCGCGAAAATCGCTTAAGTCTTCAGGGAGTGGCCTCCTCAAAATCTTGGCGCAAGCTCATTGAGCGTCGGAATGTCGCCGCTGGATTTAACCTAACGCTCCAAGACGATCCTTATCTGCCCACCGACACCACGAGTTTTTATCCGCGCCACATCCCCGTGCTGAGCTTTTTCACCGGCTCCCACGAAGACTACCACCGCCCCACAGACACCCCTGAGAAGCTGGATTTCTCTGGCTTGGAACGCATTACCCGCCTCGCTACGGCCATGATCCAAGACATTGCCGAGGCTCCTGAGCGGCCCGACTTTGCGCGGGTGGAGCGTACAGCGCAGCAGGAATCCAGTTCGCGCGAAACATTGCGCGCCTATCTTGGCTCCATTCCAGACTACGCAACTGAGGTCAAAGGAGTGAAACTCAGTGGCGTCCGCGCCGGGAGTCCCGCGGAGAAGGCGGGACTAAAGGGCGGCGATGTCATTGTTGAATTTGCCGGCCAGAAAGTTGCAAACATCTATGACTACACCTACGCATTGGATGCCGTTAAAATAGGCCAACCCGTTTCCATCCAAGTGCTCCGCGGGGAGAAACCTGTTGCCTTAAGCGTCACCCCAGAGGCCCGCAAGTAATGCCATAGGGGGAACAACGCGCACCTCCGCTCACCAAAGCGTTCCTATGGCACATAAGCGCGCCAGACAGCAAAGCGTGTTGGCGTCGCGTATTTCACCCGAAGCCACCATTGCCCGAAGTTCGCTCGGAGTAAACGGCCGCACTTCCGTGATGATCTCGTTCGCATCCCGATTCACGCCAAGTGCGCTTGGCACCGCGCCCTTCACCCAAATTTGGTAACAATGCTCATCGGTGAAGCCCGGGCTGCTCAAAAAATGATGTAAGGGTACCACTTTAGCGTCTGCACTTGGCTCATACCCCGCCTCTTCCTGCAACTCGCGCAGGCCAGTCTCCAGCACGTCCTTCCAAACATGCGCCCCACCCTGATCAATCTGTCCTGCAGGCAGTTCCCAAAGAGTCGCACGCACAGCAACCCGCTCCTGTCGCACCAACACAAAACCGCCCTCTAATGTTTGCGCAGCCACCACCACTCCCGCTTTTCGCTGGCATACAGTCCAATCATAGGGCTCCGAGCGTGCAGGAGAGAACACCCGCACCCGCTCCACAGCGAGATAAGGATGGTCGAACAGAATCTCGCGATTCAGTGTCCCCCAGCCCTCTTCGTCTTGGATAAATTCATGAAACGCCATGGAGGTGCAGTCTCAGCTTAACAACACCTTCCAACGCGCCAACTCCGCCGCCACGTTCCCCGGCGAAGGCGCTCCGACAGCCTGTCTCGCCTCCATTGAACGTTGCACCTGCAAAACGTCGTGGATGTCTGCTCCATACAGTTCCGATATTGCCTGATACTCCGAGAGTGGCAGTTCATTCAACTCGCAATCCAACTCCACACACCGCGCCACAGCCCGCCCCACCGCTTCGTGCGCCTTACGGAAAGGCAGCCCGTGATTCACTAAATAATCGGCGAGATCCGTGGCGAGCAGGTTCGGATCCGAAACAGCCTCCGAACAGCGCGTCCGGTTGACAGAGGCTTCGCGCAACATCGGAGCGAAGACACCAAGGGCGGCTTTGACCGTATCTACGGAATCGAATACAGATTCCTTATCCTCCTGCATATCACGGTTGTATGTCATTGGCAGGCCCTTCATTAGCGTGAGCAATGAAAATAAATTTCCGTACACCCTGCCGGTTTTCCCCCGCGTAAGCTCCGCCACGTCTGGATTTTTTTTCTGCGGCATCAGAGAGGAGCCTGTCGTGAAGGCGTCCGAGAGCGTTATGAAATGAAACTCACTAGACGCCCAAAGAATCACATCCTCGCTCAAACGGGATAAATGCATTGCAGTGATTGCCAGTGCGGAGAGCAATTCGATCGCAAAGTCCCTGTCGCTAACCGCGTCCATGGAGTTGTGGGTGATGCTGGGAAACTGCAGCAACTCAGCCACGAGATAGCGGTCCAAAAGAATCGTCGAACCCGCTATGGCGCCGGAGCCTAAGGGAAGGACATTCATCCGGTTGCGACAATCCACAATCCGTTCACGATCGCGCTGAAACATCTCAACGTAGGCAAGCAAATGATGGGCAAAATAAACGGGCTGGGCTCTCTGAAGGTGCGTATACCCTGGAATTACGACGTCCGAGTAACGCTCGCCGAGCTCGACCAGCGCAGACTGCAAGTCAGAGAGCAGCGAGTCCAGAGCACCACATTCAGAACGAAGGTAAAGACGCAAGTCCAAGGCAACTTGATCGTTGCGACTTCTCGCCGTGTGCAGCTTTGCCCCCGCGTCGCCGATGCGCCGGGTGAGCTCCGCCTCGATGTTCATGTGAATGTCTTCAAGCTCAGGGCGAAAAGCAAAAGCCCCAGCCTCGATCTCAGCGCCTATTTCTCGCAAGCCGTCCACTATTGCCTGGCGTTCTTCTGCGCTGATCAAGCCGGCCTTCTGTAGGGCGGCGGAGTGCGCAATGGACCCCTCGATGTCATGGGGCCACAGCCGCCAGTCAAACGAAACAGATTCAGAATAAGTCTGCAGGAGTGCAGCGGTTTGCTGCTGAAAACGGCCTTTCCACATGTGCTATAAATTTTGAACTACCAAAAGACACCTACGAGAACCAGCCCTCCTTCGGAAGCCAAAAGGGCGCCGATTCCTCAGATCAACACTGCGCGACTTCTTGCGGCGCGCGTGTGCGCCAATTAAGCTCCCAAACCATGCCCCAAGACCCTCCTCCTGCACCCGCGGAACGGTCAGGCTTTTTCCGGCATCGCTTTGCATGGACCATTGTAGCTTTTTCCTTTGCCTGCATCCTGTTGCATCGCCCGCTACTTCGCTTGGTAATCGCCACCGCACTCAATTCTGCCGCTCAACGTGAGGGTTTGATGCTCCAGACTAAAATCTCTGGCAACGTTTTCTCGGAGTTATCCTTTACTGCGCTAAGCCTCACCCCCGTACGCAATCCACACCCCTTTGTGGATGAAGTTCGCATCGGAGAGCTCACCCTCCACTATAGCCTCCTACGCCTCGCGAGCAATGGACCGGCTGCCTGCTTGCAAGAAATTAGTGTAGAACGCGTTAACATTAAGGCACACCCCACCGCAACTTCGCCACCCGCTGCCGAACATTCCCTCGCGCTTCTACTGAAAACACTTGTTTCCCTCTCAGCTTCGCCGATCCGCACATTCAGCCTCAAAGACTTAAATGTGGATTTTTACGGGGAACTTCCCCTTCTCACGCTCAAGGGCGGAGAGTTCACCGTCGAGCCAGGAAAACAGGGAGTGTTCCGCATCGAAGCACTCCAACTCGGCACCGACGCTCCAGTGCGCCGACTGGAGGCGCAGACCCGTTACGAAAATCGAATTTTTGTATTGGACCAATTGCAGCTAAGCTCTGACGTCTGGCTCAAGGAACTTCGACTCGATGCCTCCAAAGCCGCGCACGGACTCGCAGAGGGTGACGTCGCCATCACGTGTAAAGACGGAAGCTTGCATGCGCACTTTGCGGGGTCAGAACTCGCCCGCAGATTCCGCCCCGCCCACTGGAGCATTGAGGTGGAGTTTGACGAGCTCGATTGCAACAGCCTCGCAGCAGCTCTTGGCTGGCCTTCTACCCATCTCCCAACCCTCACGGCAAAGGTGGCTCTTCAAGGCGATCCTTCCCATGCCAACTCTTGGACTGGCACCGCTGACGCATCAGGTCTCCAGCCGCTCAAGGTCAACAACTCCGCGGCCTTCGAACTCCACGCCGCATTGAAGGAAAGCCAGATTCAAATTCAAACCCTCAATGCCCGCACGCCCAGAACGCAGGCCACAACCACAGGCACAATCCACTTACCCGTAAAATGGGGCGATGTCAAAACCGCCCGCGCGGAGGCAAATATTCACATTGAGATGGAGGATCTCTCGGAGTGGCTCCCAACACTGCTACCCGCGCCGAAGGCTGGTTTCGCAAGCCTTGAGGCTAAGGTAAACCTCTCTCACGGGGCAGTCCAAATTGAAAGCACGTCCACTCTTAAAAATTTATATACAAGCTTTTTACGAATGGAGCATGGCCGAGTTGAAGCAACACTTGTATCTCCTTTGCTCGCACTGACACGACGCGACGCGCTCGCAGGGAACGCAGTGCTCTCGTTCACGCGCCCTGTTTTAAGCGCCCCGGATCTCTCCTTTTCACTGACGGAAGCGACGGCCGCGCTCACTCTCGCGGACGGCGCACTGAGAGTGTGGAACATCAGCCTAAAGGACGCTCAAAACACGGTGCGAGGCGAGGTGCTCTGGCCGCTAAACAAGTCAGCGGCCGACGCAGAGATTCGAATCGAGGGTGATTGCCCTGCCCTGTCTGCGGCTCAACTGCAAATCCGAGGTCAGCCAGTGACAGGCTCATTTCAAATTAATATCGCCAGCCAACGAGTCGCCGGACCGCTCACAACCACCTGGGACGCGCTGGGCACCGATCTAAGCTGGGGAAAGTTCGGTCCGATTCAACTGCGAATGACGGCGTCTACCGTTGATAAAACCATTTCAGCAAAAGAGCTGGAGCTTGATTTCGGACAGCAAGACCACCTGCATGTGCAAGGGGAAATTACTGCAGGCAAGGATATTCCATACAAAATAAACGCCAGTTTGGAAGTTGCAAAGCTCGAGAAAATACGGCCTCTATTAGCACAACTCGGACTATCCAAACCGCTAGGAGGCTCCCTTAGCGTCCTCTGGAAGGGAGAGGGCACCTTGGCAAATCTCGTCGGCGAAGGAGAATGGAGCCTCCAATTACGTGATGCGAATTGGGACAAGTTAAAGCTGAAAGTTCTGGACTGCAGCGGCCACTATTTCCCCGATTCACTCACAACTACTCCCCTTCGAGTGGAGACTCAAGACACCCGCGCCTCGGCCCAAATCAGGTGGGGCGACGGCTCATTACAAATTCAAAATATCAAACTCGAACAATGGGGGTATCCAGCACTCACAGGCAACCTCACTCTACCGCTCACCCACGACGCCAATGGCACGCACTGGGTGGAGAGCGGCAACCTCACTGGAAAAATACAAGCTCTCAAACTCGATTTACCTAACCTTTGTGCAGGAGCCGGCAAGCCTGGCGCCTTGCAGGGCACTGTCGAATTTTTATTGGAACTCGGCGGAACACCACTTGCACCGACTGCTCACTTCAAGCTTGGCGCCAATGGGATAAAAATCGCGGAAGCCCCAAGGTTCACCCCGCTTTCGTTTACCGCATCCGGCAGCTTCGCAAACGAAATCCTGCAAAGCGACGCCTCTTTGGTATCACCCCTTGAGGCACCAGTTGAAGTTCATGCTAAAATCCCCCTCCCTATTGCAGCACTGTTACGGGGCGACGCCCGCCTTGAGGAATTACCTGTCTCGGGAAAAATATTCACGCACAACGCCTCTCTAAAAATTATGCCGCAACTCTGGTCGGGGCTGCGGCAAATCAGCGGCACCGCCTCACTGGATGCCGAGATCCACGGAACCTTTGGACATCCCAATCTCACCGGCCGGCTTTGGACACAGTGCTCGGTTGTGCACTTTTCCAGCGACAGGGCACCCGCTTTGGCTGATGTGAGTGCAAGGCTGGATTTCACTCCCAGCGAGTTATGGATCTCTGAATTAAAAGCGGATCTTGGCGGAGGTAAACTACAAGTGACTGGCTCAGCCAAATTCGACGAACCAGCAAATCCCGCACTCAACTTTTCCATCAAGGCGAAAGAAGTACTGGTCCTCCGTAACAGGGAACTGTCACTGCGCCTCAATGGGGACCTCGCTTTGCGGGGGCCTTGGAGCAGTGCAGTCCTCAGCGGTCACGCAGAAGCAGTCAACAGTCGCTGGCAAAAAGACATCGAAGTCCTTCCGCTAACAGTAGTACGCACCGGCTTCCCTAAGGATCAGCCGCAGACCACGGGCAAGCCTTGGTTCACATTCCAGCGAAGGCCCTTTTGCGACTGGAAATTCAACGTTGATCTATCGACCACCAAAGGCGACCCCATTCTTGTGCGGGGCAATCGGTTGCGTGGAACTGCCGACGCTGAAATCCGCCTCGAAGGAACAGGCGCTGCGCCCACGCTCGACGGGGCCTACCGCACCAATAACCTTGTCGCATCGCTCCCCTTCGCCCGCATGGATATCTCCCACGGTCGCGTGTGGTACTCAAGAGACCGTCCGTTTCAGGCAAACTTGGATTTCAGCGCTGAAACCGAGGTGCGCAACAATCGGGTGCGGCTTTACCTTTGGGGTCCTGCATCTGCCCCCAGCATTACGGCAAGAAGTGAACCCCCCATCGCTGAAGTCGACCTACTTTCCCTGCTGACAACTGGATCACTACCAAAGGACGCTACCGACAACTCTCAGGCCCTGGCCGGCCGCGCGGCGGCGCTGCTATTTCAAGAGTTTTCCGATAAAGTGCTGGAGCCCAGCGGCAAACAGGAGCGATTTTCCGCGTTGCGCCGCTTCAGCCTAGACGTTGGCGCGCTCAACAGTCGGACCGGCCATCAGGAAAGTCGGCTTAGTTACCGTCTTATGAACGACCTTTTTCTTATCGGAGAAGTCGGAGCCGACGGTGACTTTGCCGGACGGTTGCGGTATGTCATACGGTTCCGGTAGTTATGCAGCGCAAACCCTCCACTTCCACAGTAGTACTCGTTGCGCTTTTTTGCCTTCTAAGAGCAACGGCGCTACACCAGAGCGCACTGGCATCTTGGTGGAATCCATGGGAATCCGAGCCCAAACAAAATTCACCTGTGCTCAAGGGTGAAACGGTAAAAGTTTACCTCAAAGGTGTTTCTGCTTTCTCGGAACGCCGGCTGCGTCTGGCTATAGAGGAACAGCTTGATCGAATCCGTTCCAAAGGCCTCACTCGGCCCAACGCGGATGATGCAGCCTATTATCTGGCAGTATTCTACCACCAAAACGGCTATGCCTCCGCAGAGGTAACTTGGGAGATCCATAAAGAGTCCCTAACCCTTTCCATTTCCGAAGGTCGGCTTGTTCAGCTGAGATCTACCGGAGTCGAAGGCAATCAGCATGTGTCTTCTGAGCAACTACTTTCACTGCTCGTCAGCCCCACTGTAGATCGGCTGCGGCTCCCTGAAAGCAGAATTCCGTTCGTGAAAGACGAGCTCGAAATGGGCGTCGGTCGCATCGTCGACTACTACCAATCGGAGGGTTTTTTAGACGCGAGCGCGATTGGCCCTGAGATTGAAATGACTCCACAACAAACTGGAGCAAATGTTGTGATCACTATCAGCGAGGGGCGGCAGTACCGGTTTGGTACGGTGCGTTTAATTGGACCGCTTGTGGCGCCAGAAGCCAATGTGCGCAAAGTTATTGCGCAGTTTACTACGTTGCCGTTTACCGTCCCTCGCCAACTTGCGCTTCAAAGTGCGCTCCACAACTTTTACGCCAAGCTCTCCCACTACCAAGCAAGGGTGACGGTTAGTGCAAGCGCCTCCGACGCGAACGCCGACGGCTTAGTACCAGTCACAATCCTCGTCGCCCCAGGGCCCGCGTACTGGGTAGGAGGAATGGAGGCCACTGGCCTTGAGCGAATCCGCGCAACGTGGTTACAGAGTCGCTTAGCCAGTTTACAAAATCGCCCGTACGACCCAGAGCACCTCCTTAACAAACAACAGGATATGCTCGCATCCGGCCTCTTCGACTCGCTGAGCATCACTCCAGTTCCTATCTCCAGCGGCACGCTTCGACTTCAGGTGGAGCTAAAAGAAGCCAAATCCAGAGAAGTTGGATTATCAATCGGTTATGGGACTTATGAAGGGGCAATGGGAGGCGTCCGCTTATCAAATCGCAACCTGTTTGGGCAAGGCCTGCTAGGCAGCGTTGAACTCAATGCCTCGCAACGTGCCATAGCGCTGGAAACAATCATCTCGGACCCTTGGCTTTTTGAAACACGAACCGAATTTGTCGCCCGGGCGTTCGTGAGAAGCCGATTGGAGTTGGGATATGAGAAACATGAGGCCGGCACGCGAGGTGAATTGTCACGGCGCATTTTCCAGCCACTCCAAGTCGCTCTTTTCGGACAAGTTCGCACAATTGAAATAGCATCCAGCAAGATCCCGATCGAGGAGATCGGGGCGACCACTTATCAAGTCGGCACCGCGGGTCTCTCCGCCATTTGGGACAAGCGAGACAGCGTGTTTAATCCCAGCCGAGGCTACATTTTAGCCGTTCTTACCGACACCAACACACTCACCGGCGGCGCGACTTTCGAGCGTACCTCTGGCCGAGCGGCTTGGCATTACCCTCTCCCCGGACGCATCCGCTTTGGAGCCAGCGCCCGCTTCGGCATGCTTTCTAGGCGGGCTGCCGTCCCCATCGACGAACGCTACTTTCTCGGCGGCTCCACCACCGTGCGCAGCTTCCCAGAGCGCGAACTGGGCACAGCCACCAGTCACGGCTACCCCACTGGAGGTTCCTCCTACACCCTACTCAACGCAGAGTCGGATTTTCCCATCTGGCAAAATCTACGAGGCGCCTTGTTTTATGATACCGGCAGTCTGTCCCTCAAAGGCGGACAATTGCCAACAAACAACTTCCGCAGCGCAGTTGGCATTGGCCTCCGCTACGCCCTTCCAGTAGGCCCCGTGCGCTTCGATCTCGGTCTAAATCCAGACCAGCGCCCAGGCGAGCACTGGGGAGCCGCCCATCTATCCTTCGGATTCGCCTTTTAAGTGGAGGTGCGCTACACCTTTGAAATCCGAACGCCAAAAAAATAAATTATGCGCGCACTGCTTTTACTCCTTCCCCTGCTCACCAGCCCCCTTGTCGCGGCCCCGGATTCTCCCCGATATGAATCAAGAACCGAGCATGATCCCAACGGCATCGGCAAGTTCTATCTGGGGCGCGAAATCGCGCATGTAATGGGCCATCAGGCGGCGGGATGGTTGGAACGCCCCGAGCGCGAAACCGAGGAACGCACCGATTTGTTAGTAGATGCAATTCATCTAAAGCCAGGCGAATACGTCGCTGATATCGGAGCAGGCTCCGGCTATTTTTCATGGCGCATGGCTCAGGCTGTTACCCCAACTGGCAAGGTGTTTGCCGTCGACATCCAACAGGAAATGCTCGACTTGCTCCATCGCAATATGGCTCGGCGCGGAGTCTCCAACGTGATGCCAACTCTGGGAACAACCACGGATCCAAAACTACCCGCTGAAAGCATTGATACGATGTTGTTGGTCGATGTGTACCACGAATTCGACGAACCCTACGAGATGCTCAAATCAATGGTTGCAGCTCTAAAAAAAGGCGGGCGAATCGTGCTGGTAGAGTTCCGCGCAGAAGACCCCAAAGTAAACATCAAACGTGTCCACAAAATGACAGTGGCACAGGCCCGCACTGAGTTTGAAGTTTTCCCGTCCCTGCGCTGGGAAGAAACACTGAACGTTTTGCCACAGCAACACATCATGATCTTTTCCAAGCACTAGCCACAATGACAAAACTTCTTGAAGAACGTTTCTCCTGGAGTCGCCGCGCCTCCGCTGCCTCTGCGGATGATTGGTTTGAAACACTGCTTCACCTCGGACCAATGCGGGTGATGGTCACCCAAAATGCAGGTTCGAACACCGCTAAAATTCAAGCGCACGGCCTAACCTCTGACGAAGCAGGATCATTAAGAACCAAACACGGCGGCACCATTAGCGAGGCCACATGGTTGACGGCCCAGAACACCCCTCAGCGAGCCCCAATCCGCGTGCGAGGAAAGCTTGCCATCGTGAGCACTCAGACAGAGCTGGAGGCCGCCAACAATTCCGGTGCGGTTCCTACCCTCTGGATCCCGGCAAGCCTCGCGTTCGGCACTGGAGAACACGCTACCACTGCCATGTGCCTTCGCCACTTAGCTGATATCGCGCGCCACCTCACAAAAACTAGATGGTCCTTTCTCGACCTTGGTACAGGTTCTGCAATCTTGGCGATGTCGGCAAAAGTTCTTGGTGCCGCAGAAGTTCTTGGGACGGATTTTGACGCACTGGCGCTCCGGACCGCAAAAGAAAACCTACTCAACAACAAGCTCAATAGCATCCAACTAAAACGCTCCGATGTTCTCAAATGGAAACCCGCGCGCACGTGGGATGTCGTTGCAGCAAACCTTTTTAGCGGTGTCTTGATCCAAGCCGCGCCAGTGATCAGTGCGGCCATCGCGCGGGATGGACATCTCCTACTCTCGGGCGTGCTGCGCAATCAGGAAGCCGAAGTGCTCGCATCGTTCCAAGCTAAAGGAGTCGCCTTTGAAAAAGTCACACGCAAAGGCAAATGGATCAGCGCCCGCGGAAAACGAGTAAGTTAAACACCACTGAGCTGAATGGTGCTAAAATCGGAGAATACTCAAAGGAGCAATGAGCCAATACCTGAACAGTGCTCAGGATAGAAGCCCGCCCATCAAACAACATCTAGGCCACTATCCTCTCAGTTAAAAGGAATTAAGAGCCAAGCGTCTAACGCAAAAACCGCTTACTTCAAGGAGGACGAATACTGACGACGGCGCACCTTGAGCTGGGCGAGCGACTTCAACAGCGCGATCTGCGCTGCAGCTACTTCTTGATTGCCCATAAGAGCCTCGCGAATCTCTTGCTGGGCGCGCGCAACAGCCTCTTCCGCTGCCTTTTCATCGATATAGCGCTCCTCGATGGCCATATCGACGAGAACCCTGACGTGGGTCTGGGTAATCTCGGCAAAACCTTCACCGATGGCAAGGTGAACAGATTCACCGTCCTTAGTCACAATCAATTCCCCGGGCATGATGCGTGTCATCAAAGGCACATGCATCGGATAGACACCCATGTCGCCGAGTTCAGCTGGGATAAGTACCATCTCCACATCGTCGCGATAGGCTACCGCTTCAGGAGTGAAAATTTCGAGTTTGAGTGTAGGCATCTTTCGAAGAAGTTAGCGCGAGTGGCCGGTTCCTTTTATGAAAACCGGCCCGCCGTGAACGCGACCAATTAGGCGCGCGCCATATCAATTCCGCCCTTCATATAGAAGTTACCTTCCCCAAGGTCATCATGCTTTCCGTCTAAAATCTCGCGGAACCCGCGGATCGTTTCGGAAATTGGAACGTATTGACCGGGAGTCCCAGTGAAAATTTCCGCGACATGGAAAGGCTGGGAAAGGAAGCGCTGAATTTTACGCGCACGAAACACGGTGAGCTTATCCTCAGGCGACAATTCATCCATCCCGAGGATGGCGATAATGTCCTGCAAGTCCTTGTAGCGCTGCAGAACACGTTGCACGCCGCGAGCGACCGCATAGTGTTCCTCACCAACGATATCCGGGGCGAGCGCCTTGGAGGTAGAAGCCAACGGATCCACCGCAGGGTAGATACCTAGTTCCGCAATGGAACGCTCAAGAACAATAGTCGAATCAAGATGAGCGAAGGTGTTCGCGGGTGCAGGGTCAGTCAAATCGTCAGCGGGCACGTACACAGCTTGGAAGGACGTCACCGACCCGTTACGAGTAGACGTAATACGTTCCTGAAGCTGTCCCATTTCCGCCGCCAAAGTGGGCTGATAACCGACCGCAGAGGGCGTACGTCCCAACAAAGCGGAGACTTCAGAGCCGGCCTGGGAGAATCGGAAAATATTGTCGACGAAGAGCAAAACATCCTGATTCTTCTCGTCACGGAAATACTCGGCCATTGAGAGAGCCGAAAGAGCCACACGCATACGAGCTCCGGGAGGTTCGTTCATCTGGCCGTACACCAGAGCAACCTTTGAATCTTCGATTTTATCGAGGCAGATGACCTTGGAGTCGGCCATTTCATGGTAAAGATCGTTTCCTTCACGAGTACGTTCACCCACGCCTGCAAAGACGGAAAAGCCCCCGTGGCCTTTAGCAATGTTGTTGATCAACTCCATGATCACAACCGTTTTACCTACGCCTGCGCCACCGAAAGCACCAACTTTTCCACCCTTCGTAAAAGGACAAATCAAATCAATAACCTTGATGCCTGTTTCCAGAATCTCAGCCTTCGTATCTTGATCTATCAAGGGCGGAGCCGGACGGTGAATCGGGTAACGCTTGGTATGTGGAACTGGACCGCGCTCATCCGTAGGGTCACCGGTGACATTAAAAATACGGCCCAAAACACCTTCCCCAACTGGCACAGAGATCGGGGCTCCGGTACCCACAACGGGGAGGCCGCGCTTGAGCCCCTCAGTGGAGCTCATAGCGATGGCGCGCACCCAAGATCCACCCAAGTGCTGCTGCACCTCGAGGACGAGCTTGGTATTGTGACCGTTCACATCGTAATGGATTTCGAGGGCGTCGAGCAGGTTCGGCATCTTGCCCGAGGCGCTGAAGTCGACGTCGATAACTGGCCCAATCACCTGGACGATGGACCCGATATTTTCTTGGGCGGCAATGGTTTCAGACATGAGGAAAAGTAGGGTGCGACGTTAAAAACTAAGAGAGAATCATTTGCGCCGAAGCGATTTCAAGGATTTCTGTGGTGATACTGGCCTGGCGGATCTTGTTGTATTCCAGCGTAAGATCCTTAATGAGCTGTTTGGCGTTGTCGGTGGCGTTTTTCATCGCAACCATCCGAGAGGAATGTTCAGAGGCCCGCGCCTCCAAAATGACATGGAAAATTTTATAGCAGACGAAATGAGGAAGGAGGGACCCTAGGAAATCACGGCCATTGGGCTCTAGGATATACTCCGTCACTTCCGGTTTTACCACCGTATCGGACTTCTCGCTGTCATGACCGAGTTCGGCATGCCCGACTTCGAAGGACTGCACGGGAATTACCACACGTTCGCTGGGCGCTTGCACCAAGGTGTTCACGTAGTGGGTGTACAAAACAACCACCCGCTTAATGTCACCCTTGGCAAAACGCTCAATGCAAAACTTTGCGACCGCTTGGGCGTCATAGAAGGAAAAATTATCCTTTAGGTGAAAGTCCGCCAGCACTGTGCGCTTGGCACGAGCAAGGAACTGGACACCCTTTTTTCCCACACAAACAAACTCAGTCGTTTCCGGAGCAAAGCGGGAAACCTCTCTAAGAATATTAGTGTTGAGAGCTCCGCAAAGACCTTTATCGGTTGCAATTAAAAGAACAAGATCCTTGCCGTCAGCTTTAACCGACATCAACGGATGAACCAAATTCTCATCTTCATTGACTGCGTCAGAAAATGGCAGCAAAAGGCGCGAAAGCTCCTGAGCATACGGCCTGCTGGCGATTGCAGCCAACTGAGCCTTGCGCATTTTCGAAGCCGCAACCATTTGCATGGCCTTGGTAATCTGCGCCGTATTTTTCACCGACTTGATACGTCGGCGGATGTCTCGAGTATTGGCAGCCATCGCCGTTAAGCTTTGTAACCCTGCTTGAACTCAGCAAGCGCCGCTGTGAGATCTACCGTGATCGCATCGTCAATCATACCCTTGTCGAGAATGGCTGCCGTTATAGCGCTTTTGCGCGTATCAAAATAATCCTGCAACTGGTTTTGGAAGGCCTTCAGACCTGAAACGGGCACATCATCAAAGTAGCCGTTTTGCATCGCCCACAGCACCGCTGCTTGAAGCTCAACAGGCATTGGCCGGTACTGTGTCTGCTTAAAGAGTTCCACAATCCGCTGCCCACGATCCAATTGCGCCTTTGTCTTTGCATCCAAGTCAGAGCCAAACTGCGCGAAGGCTGCCAACTCACGAAACTGCGCCAAGTCACCTTTGATCTTACCGGCGACCTGCTTCATCGCTTTAATCTGCGCAGCGGAACCCACGCGACTCACCGAGAGACCCACGGAAACAGCCGGACGCACTCCTTGGTAGAACAAGTCGGTTTCAAGATAAATCTGACCGTCGGTGATGGAGATTACATTCGTTGGAATGTAAGCGGAAACGTCACCTGCCTGAGTTTCAATAATCGGAAGGGCCGTCAACGATCCATTGCCAGCGACCTTGCTCAAGCGCGCACTGCGCTCCAACAAGCGGGAGTGTAGATAGAAAACATCACCAGGATAAGCCTCACGACCGGAAGGGCGCTTCAAAAGAAGGGACACCTGACGATAGGCGACGGCGTGCTTGGAAAGATCGTCAAAAACAATCAGGGCATCCATCCCGTTGTCCATGAACCACTCACCCATCGCACAACCGGCGAAGGGAGCGAGATACTGATTGGTCGCAGTGTCGGAAGCTGGCGCGGAAACAACGATGGTATAGGCCATTGCACCTGACTCTTCGAGCACCGCCACGGTACGGGCGATATTGGCGTTTTTCTGGCCGATACCCACATAGATCGAGTAAATCGGACGGAAGCCTTCCTTGCCCTCGTTCTTCTTGTTGATGCGGGCGTTGTTGATGATTGTATCAATGGCGATAGTCGTCTTGCCTGTGGCACGATCACCAATGATCAACTCGCGCTGACCGCGACCAATTGGAATCATGGCGTCGATAGCCATGATGCCCGTGCTCATTGGCTGCGAAACGGACTGACGCTTAATAATGCCCGGCGCAATTTTTTCCACCGGATAAGACACAGTGGAGCCCACTGGCCCCTTGCCATCGATTGGTTCACCGAGGGTATCGAGCACGCGGCCCAAAAGCTCCTTACCAACGGGAACTGAAAGTAGGCGACCCGTGGTTTCCACTTCCATTCCCTCGACAACACCCCTGTCCTCGCCAAGCAAAATGGCACCCACTTCTGTTTCCTCAAGGTTCAGAGCGATGCCGTAAAGGCCGCCGGGAAACTTGATCATTTCGTTGAGCATCACGTTGCTCAAACCCTCGATGCGGGCGACACCGTCACCGACTTGGCGGACCACACCGACATTGGAACGCACCGTGTCAGTCTTTAGACCGGAGATCGTCGTGGCGATTTCTTGAAGGATGTTACTCATGGAATTCGGGGTGCTGCGGGATGCGATAAAAGTGGGATAAAAGTGGGATAAAAGTGGGATAAAAGTGGGCCGAACCGTTCGGCAGAAACGTAAATTAGTGAGACAAACCCTGACGCAAACGAGCGAGGCGATCTCTAATATTGGAGTCATAAACATCACTTCCGACGCGCACTCTGGTGCCGGCGATAAGATCGGAGTTGACTGAAAAGGTTGCGTTTACATCAGAACCAAAACGCTGGCGCAAAGCCGCTTGCACTTCAGACTTTTGCGCTATGCTCAACGCAACGGCGGTCTCCACCGTTGCGGTGCTGCGCTCAATGAGCAGGCGAACAAGACGATAAAACTCATGCAAAATCTGCCCGCTCTGGGGCGGCCTGCGCTGTTCAACACTCACGAGCACCTGACGAACTTTTGCCTCGTCGAGTTTGCCGTTAGGACAAGCTGCGTTGAACAGGAGACGGGCTCCTTTTCGAGCTTCTTTGCTGAGCTTCATTTGAAAAATTAACGGGTAAGAACGCCAGCCTAAGCCGCAAGTTCGCGGTTCGCTTCTTGGATCAAACGCTGCTGATCATCGGCAGTAAGGACCTTACCAACGACCTTCGCAGTGGTATCCACAACCAGGCGGGCAACCTCAGCCTTTAATTCAACCAGCATTTGGTCATGTTCCCGCTGAATAGCCTCGCGGGCCTTGGAGATCATATCAGTGGCGTCTTCCTTAGCCTGCTGCATCTGTTTTTCCTGAAACTGCAGCGCCGCTATCTTTGCTTCTTCGACGATTTTGTGAGCTCCAGAAGTGGCCTGGACCACAATGTCGCTGGCACGCTTCTCGGCGTCGGCAACCTGCACTTTAATGGCGGCCGCCTCACGGTATGTTAGCTCGATTTTTTGGCGACGATCTTCCAACACTTTCAAAATCGGGCCGTAGGCGAACTTATACAGCACGGCGCAAACAATCGAGAAAGACAGCACCTGCGCCACAAAAGCCCACGTGCTAAAGCCGAAGGTTTTGCCGACGGTAGAGGCGGTCTCCATGAGATCACCCGAAATGGAAGCGAGGAAGAGGTTCAGAAACATAGCTGGAAAACAGCGGAAAAAATGTGGGTGCGAGGCGGAAAAAATCCCAACCCCGCACCGACGAAAAATACTGCCGGAACTACTTCACTAGGAAGATTGCGAAAAAGACGATCCCTTCAGCAAGCGCTGAGCTAAGAATGGCCTGAACCAAAATGGGCGTGGCGGCTCCTGGATTACGGCCCACGGCTTCGGAGGCCTTCATCCCAATGATTCCCACTGCCAAGGCGGAGCCTAGGGCGGCGAAACCGATATGAAGACTGCCAGTGATTTCTGCGAGGTTGGTTACGATGCTCATATAACTAATTTAAGGTTGGTTTGAACTAGGTTTGGTTGTCGACCGTCCCCGCAGTGTGACCACGGTCTGACGGAAGAAAGTTTGGAAATTAGGTTGCCGCGAACGAATGAACTAGTGCTTCTCCTCTGCGTGCCCATCACCATGATCACAAATCAAAAGGGTGAACACCGCCGTCAACAAAGTAAATACGAGGGCCTGCACAAATCCCACAAGCAATTCAAGAAAGTAGAATGGAATTGTGATTATGGGCGCGAGCGCCTTTACCAAGTTTGACATTGTCTCAAGCATCGTCTCACCCGCAAACACATTCCCGTACAGACGGAATGAAAGAGACACCGGACGGAACATGATCGAGACAAGCTCAAGCACTCCAACGCAAAGGAAGACCACGATCAAAACAAGCTTCAGAACGCCTTTGGCATCTCCGCGAGGGCCGAAAATATGGAGCAAAAATCCGCCAATCCCGTTTGCCTTTAGTGCCCAATAGATCCATCCGACAAAGAACACCACGGACATCGCGAGTGTTAAGTTTAGGTCAGCATTCGCCCCTCTCAAAAGAGGTTCACTGATATGGGTCAAGGCACCGGAAGCGTCAGGAGTCCCCCAACCCACAGTTCCCACTCCTGGAAGCAATCCGAACCAATTTGCAGTCAGAATGAAGATAAAGGCTGAGGCAAAGAACCAAAAAGTCTGAGCGGTCAAAGCGCGGCCAAGGATGTTTTCCAAAAAGTCACGCAAGCTTTCCACTACCCACTCGGCAAAGTTCTGCAAGCCCTCGGGGTTTTCTTTCAAGTCCTTAGTTGCCGCACGCGTTACCAAAATAATAACCGCGGAAACCACCCACATCAGCACCATGGAATTGTTCACGGGCAAGGGGCCCAAGTGAAAAAGAACCGGAGCATTTGGAGTGAGAGCCGCTTCATGGCCGGCTGCCTCGTGAGCAACCGTCGAAGTGCTACTGTGAAGAACTTCGGCCACTGGCATGCTGTGAACAGCGGTTGGCCGGGTTGACTCCACGGCTGATGCAGTCCCACTCAGGAGAAGACTTACGCAGCCCACGACCGGAAGTAACCCGGAGAGGAAAGAAGCGAAGCGATTCGAGAAAAGAGACGGCATAACGAAAATCAAGAGATGAAAAAATCAGACAGTAGCGGGTGCCGAGGAAACGGAAAAAATGAGGGAGGGGCAAGCACTTTGTGAAATTTTTCACAATCTTTTTGCCGACGCCAAGGCAAGCAACACATTAGGTCAACTTACGAGCTTCAAGTAACCTTTAAAAAAGAGGTTACGACTGAAGGTTAGATAAGAGGTGCGGCTTCGTGCGACCTGATAATCGCCCCCAAACGCTCCTTTAACTCCTCAATCCCCTCTCCCAGAGCAGCGGTCACCTGCAATATCTCGACGCGACCGAAACGAAACTTAAGCGTCTCGACCATTTCCGCAGAGCCTGGAAGATCCATCTTGTTGGCAATGATGACCCAAGGACGATCACCGAGCTCTGCATCATAGAGACTCACCTCGCGGCGCAGACTTTGAATGTCCGACACCGGATCGCGTCCCTCGCTGCCAGCTGTATCCACTACGAAGGCAAGGAGTTTACACCGAAGAATGTGGCGCAAAAACTCATGGCCAAGGCCCACATCCAAGTGCGCGCCTTCGATCAATCCGGGAATATCTGCAACAGTAAACCGATGGAATGCAGCAAGTTCCACGACACCAATGTGAGGCGTAAGTGTGGTGAAAGGATATGCTGCTACCTTTGGGTGCGCTGCTGAGATCGCTCCGAGTAGAGTCGATTTACCCGCATTTGGGTAACCAACCAAACCGACGTCCGCGATTTTCCTTAATTCGAGGTAAAACGCACCCTCTTCGCCATCTTCTCCGTAAGTGAATTGCGTGGGCACCCGGTTGCGAGAACTCTTAAAGTGAACATTCCCCAATCCGCCCTTGCCTCCGCGGCAGAGCACAAATTCTTGTCCAGGCTCCTTCAAATCCACAACAAGTTCCAACTCAACATTCTCGATATCCTCAACTACCTTTTGCTCGTCCTCCGGAGAGCGCGCGAGATCCACGAAGGTGGAATCGGTACCGTAACGGACGGAAGCCTCCAGTTCGCCGACTGGCGGCGGAGTCGGCATGCGATACACAAGTGTACCCACAGGAACATTATACACACGATCCTCCGCTGACTTTCCGGAGCATTGTTTTCCCATCCCCTGCTGGCCATAGTGCGCCTTGAGCAGAGGTTCATAGAAAAACATCGTAAGATTGTCCACATGCACATCGGCGCGCAAAATTACGGAGGCGCCACGGCCCCCATCGCCTCCGTCGGGGCCGCCCTTTGGGACAAAAGCCTCTCGGCGGAAAGACACGCAACCGTGCCCACCACGCCCCGCAAACGCTTGAATCTTAATGTGATCTACAAACATGAAATTTAATTAACTATACACTGCTTATGCTGCCGCACCAGATCAGCATACAAAGAGTGCGTTTTGTGAGCGATCGCTTCCCATGAAAAATATTGCTCCGCACGGGCGCGCCCTGCTCGTCCCAAGCGCTCACCGAGCGCTTTATCCGCCATCACAGTGTTAATGCGTCTGGCAAGGTCCTGCTCAAATTGTTCGGAGTCTATTGGCTCAAAAGTTCCCTCGCGTAACTCCAACGGAACAAGGAAGCCAGTCTCACCATCCACCACCACTTCCTTAATTCCACCAACAGCACTTGCCACCACTGGGGTATTACACGCCATGGCCTCCAAGTTAATGATGCCGAAGGGTTCATACACTGAGGGACAGCAGAAAACCGAGGCGTGAGAATAAAGCTCGATCAAGTCGGGCTTGCTCACCATCTCCCGCACCCAGAGGACTGAACCGTGGACGGCTTGGGCGGTCTCCACCAACTCGCGCATCTCGGCCGCAATCTGAGGTGTATCCGGCGCACCCGCGCACAGAACAACTTGGAAGTCCTTTGCCATGTGGTGGATGGCTCTTGCCAAGTGGAGAATACCCTTCTGGCGGGTGATGCGGCCCACAAACAAAACGAAGGGCCGACTGGGATCCACCCCGTACTTGAGCAGCGCAGAGTTGGAATCAGTTTTCTTGAACTCGTTCAAGTCAATGCCGTTATGAATCACCTGAATTTTCTCCGGCGCTACATTAAAGTGCCGGAGGATGTCTTGGCGTGTGTCGTTGGAAACCGCAATTACGGCGTCTGCCATTTCCAGCGCGGTGCGCTCTACCCAACACGTAAAATCATAGCCTCCACCGAGTTGTTCCCGCTTCCACGGTCTAAGCGGCTCGAGAGAATGAACGGTAACCACCAAGGGAATCCCGTAATTTAATTTAGCAATAATCCCGCCGAGATGCGTGTACCAGGTGTGGAGATGAACCACATCGGCATCGATTCCTGCGGCATTCCAGTCTAGACAGCGCTGAAGGGAGGCGAAAATGGAGTGCAGCTGCTTCGGCGCTTTAAAGCTGGTGGAATCAACACCAAACGCAGTTGCGGTGAGAGCCCCCTGCGTGGGCAAAACACTTTGCCCATCCGCACCAAAGCAACGCACTTCAACGCTCATGAGCTTGGCCAACTCTCGGGTGAGATAGTCGACATGCACACCGGCACCGCCGTAAATATTCGGAGGAAACTCGTTGGTAAGAATTAAGCTCTTCATGCTGGAAGTTAGAAGATTGGATAAGGGATAACTAAAAGTTAAGAAACGACAATAGAAGTCCCCGAAACGAAATGAGCGCTATGGCCTGAGGCGACTGAGACCGCACCGCAGCCAAGTCACAGAACACGAACGGCGCCACCCGTGCAAGCACAGGGAGCGCCATTCAGAAAGTCCAGCGAGTGGATAAAAGTAATTAACTTAAACCAACCCCTGGGCGAAGGCCTACGCCTCTACTTCAACCCCCATCTGGCGGGCCGTACCAGCAATAATCTTGATCGCAGCGTCTTCCGTCCGGGCGTTAAGATCCCGCATTTTACGCTGCGCAATTTCAGAAATCTGCTTCTTGGTCAGCTTGCCCACTTTGGTTTTATTGGGCTCCTTGGAACCGGAGGCGATGCCCAGGGCCTTTTTGATCAGGATGGCAGAAGGAGGCTGCTTTGTTATGAAGGTGAAGCTCTTGTCTTTATAGACAGTAATCACCACAGGAAGGATGTCGCCGGCCTGCTTTTGAGTGGTAGCGTTGAACTCCTTACAGAACGCCATGATGTTGACGCCGTTTTGCCCCAAGGCGGGACCAACGGGTGGCGCTGGATTTGCTGCCCCCGCAGGAATTTGCAGCTTGATGGTTGCGACGATTTCTTTGGCCATGATTCAGGTAGGTTAAAATGTTTTGTGACTGGCGACTTAATGCAGTCGAAATACTTGTTTGAACTAAAAACTAGGCTCGTTCCACCTGCCAGTACTCAAGATCTACCAGTGTGTTGCGGCCGAAAATACTAACCGACACACGCAGTTTCCCACGCTCCGGATCGATTTCCTCCACCACCCCACTCTGATTCTCGAAAGGACCGTCGGCGACTTTGACTGTTTCGCCCACTTGGAAAGAGATTTTTGGAATGACGTTTTCTTCCCGCTCACGCACCTGGGAAAGCAATGCCTGAACTTCGGAGTCACGCATTGGAATTGGGCGGTCTTTGGTTCCTGCGAATCCAATGACACCCGCCGTATCCTTGATAAAGTACCACGTACGATCGACAAGCGGTTGGCGGTCATTATCGCGAGGGTCATCGAACAACCACATGTTGACGATGATATAGCCGGGGAAAAACTTGCGGGTCGTCTCCGTCTTCTTGCCGCGCTTAACTTCCGCAACTCGCTCCATGGGAAGGACTACCTCGTAAATGTAGTCACTCATCTCCTCGGTTTTGATGCGCTTAGTCAAGTTGTCGCGCACTTTCATTTCTTGTCCTGAAAGAACATGCACAACGAACCACTGTTTTCTCTTTTG
>CALQFT020000014.1 GCA_943329925.2 Opitutus sp. GAS368 | reverse complement strand
TGCCTCCGGCAACGGAACCGGCAACTGCGTAAAAAGGAGAAATCCACCGTCAAATTAGACCTCACTGCCAAATAGTAATTTTTGAACTGGATTTTACCCTCTCGTGAGCGCCGGGTTCCTATGAGGGTGTATGCACTCAAAAACGATCAATAAACCCGTTGGTGAGCCACTTTTCCCTCAGCGCACTTGCAGTTCCATGACGAAAAGTTTACGCAAGTATCGATGAAAAAGGTCGAAGCTATTATTAAGCCGTTCAAAATGGAGGACGTCAAAGAGGCGCTCCTCGAGGCAGGTATCGAAGGCATGACCGTTACGGAGGTCAAGGGGTTCGGGCGTCAAAAAGGACACACAGAGATTTATCGGGGAAGCGAATACACCGTGGATTTCTTGCCAAAGGTGAAATTCGAAGTGGTCGTGAAAGACGACGCGGTACAGACGGTGGTGCAGGCCATTATCAAGGCCGCGCGCACTGGCAAAATCGGTGACGGTAAAGTATTTGTGCTGGGAATCGAAGATGCCATCCGCATTCGTACCGAAGAGCGCGGGCACGAGGCTCTTTAAGGGGCCATGCCGTTTCTCTCATTTTCTGAAGTTGTGATGGACCTCCCGGCTTGGCTCACCGCGGTGCTTTTGGGCGCAGTTGAGGGCATCACGGAGTTCATCCCAGTTTCCTCCACCGGGCACCTGCTCATTGCAGAACACTGGCTGCCGCGGCAAAGCGATCTTTTCAACATTGCCATCCAGTCCGGAGCCGTCTTGGCGGTGATCCCGCTTTTTGGGCCGCGCATCGCGCAGTTACGGCAATGGCGTGAGCCTGCCAGTCAGCGATTGTGGGCGATGATCGGAGCGTCCTTTGGAATTACGGCCGTGGGCGGGGTGATCATGGAAAAACTCCACTTTCGCCTGCCCGAGGCACCCACTCCAGTGGCGTGGGCGCTGATTTTGGGCGGGCTCTTTTTTATGGCCGTGGAATGGTTGGTGCGACATAAGCCTTTGCGCCACAGACATACCTTGCCTGTGGCTGTGGTGGTTGGATTTGCGCAGTTGGTTGCTGCGATTTTTCCCGGAGCATCGCGTTCGGGCGCCACGATCATGAGCTCCATGCTGGCGGGAACTTCACGGGTGACGGCCACCGAATTTTCGTTTCTCGTGGGCATCCCCACGCTTTTGGCTGCAGGAGGACTCAAAGTGTTTAAGGCGCTCAAACATGGCGCGCAGGAAGACTGGAGTCTCCTCCTCCTTGCCACGCTTGTGGCTGGCATCGTGTCCTTTATCACGGTCAAATGGATGCTTGGCTACGTGCAAACCCACTCCTTCATTGGGTTCGGCATCTATAGGATCATAGCCGGAGTGTTGCTTCTGTGCTTTTTGTAGGCGCCGCACTCCTGCAGTCTTAACGCGGTGAAACTTTCCGAACTCCAAGCCACGCTCTCCGAGCTCAACGCCTCCCCGACCAAAAGCCTTGGACAAAACTTTCTCCACGACAAAAACTTAGCCGAGTGGATCATCTCCCAGCTCGACCTCGCCCCCACGGAGCGCTGGTTGGAAATCGGCCCCGGCCTCGGTTCACTCACAAACCCTGCCCGCGATTGTTCTCCGCACGGGATCCTCATTGAGAAGGACGACCGACTCATCGCATTTCTGCGGCAGCGCTACCCAAAACTCGATGTCATTCATGGCGATGCGTGCGATTTTGATGTGCGCGACCTCTTCGTCGGCGGCCCAGTCAAAGTCCTCGGCAACCTCCCCTACTACGTCTCCAGCCAGATCCTCTTCAACTTCACCACCGACGCCACTCCCGCCACCGTCCTGCTTTTCACCCTCCAAAAAGAACTAGCCCAGCGCATGGCAGCCTCTGCCGGAGGCAGAGATTACGGCGCGCCCACCGTCCTTATTGGACGACGGTGGAAAGTCGAACTTCTGCGCACGCTTCCCCCCTCCGTCTTCCTGCCGGTACCAAAGGTTGAATCGGCCGTCATTCGCCTCACGCCCCGGCCTCCGGGGGAGCTACCCGTTTGCGACGGCGCCCGGTACAACAAGCTGGTGAAGCTTGGTTTTTCACAGCGACGCAAACAGTTAGGAAAGCTGCTCGCCCCCGCCCTGCCACAGTGGCACGAAGCGGCGGCGGCCATCGGCGCCCTCGTCACCTCGCGGGCGGAAGCGCTCTCCATCGAACAATGGTGCAAACTCGCCGCGTGGACTCCAGAGGGCGTTGCAACTGACCCGGCCTCCGGTGCCCAGGATGTTCACGGAGAACGATTCGACGTCGTCAACGCGCTCGACGAAGTCACCGCCCAAGCCTCCCGTTTCGAGGTGCACCAACAACGCCTCCAGCACCGCGCCGTCCACGTTTTTGTGTTCAACGCGGTGGGCGAACTTTTCCTTCAAAAACGCTCCCGCTGGAAAGACGTGTGTCCGCTGCTTTGGGATTCCAGCGCGGCCGGCCACGTCAACGCGGGACAAGACTATGCAGAAACCGCTGCGCGTGAGGTGCAGGAGGAACTCGGTGTGAGCGCCACGGTTGAGTTTGTGGAGAAAATCGCGCCGTGCGCGGAAACTGGAGAAGAGTTTGTGGGCCTCTACACGTCGGCGCATGAGGGGCCGTTTCGTCTGCCACCTGCAGAAATTGATTGTGGAGAATGGTTTACATTATACCAAATCGTCCGCTGGGTTGCCGCACGACCCCAGGACTTCGCTCCCGGCTTTCTGAAATGCTGGGAAGTTTGGCAACGCGCCCGCTGCTAAGATGCGCGGCGCATTGTTGCAGATATACCGCCCTTAATTAAACCATCCCGCTCATGAACGCAGTCGCGGCGCAGCCGTCGTTTTTGACCCGTTTGGGGACCTTTATTCGGTTTTCGCACACCGTGTTTGCGCTCCCTTTTGCGCTGGTGGCGATGTTTGTGGCAGCGCGCGGGCTGCCGAAGGCGGCTGATTTTGGCTGGATTTTATTGACCGCAGTCGCGGCGCGAACCCTCGCCATGTGTTTTAACCGGATCATGGATTGGGAGATAGACAAGTTAAACCCCCGCACTCAAGGACGCCACAAACTGGTGAGTAAAACACAGGCGTGGACGGTGCTCGTATTCAGCGGCTTGCTAGCAGTCTGGGCCAGCTATCAACTGAATTTCCTGTGCTTTGCGCTTAGTCCGCTGATGGTGCTCATCCTTTGCTTTTACTCACTGACAAAGCGCTTTACACCCTTCTCCCACCTCTTTCTGGGGCTGGCGCTGTCAGTTGCCCCAATGGGCGCTTGGGCAGCGGTGCGCGCGACCTTGCTGGATTTCGAACCTTATATTCTGGCGACCTCGGTGCTGCTATGGACCTTTGGCTTTGATCTGATTTACAGCACGTTAGACACAGACTTTGACCGTGCTCACGGCCTCTTTAGCTTCCCTGCGCGCTTCGGGATTCCGGCTGCCCTGCGCACTGCAAAACTTCTTCACTGCGCCGCCGCTGTGGGCTTTTTGAGTTTCGGATGGCTTGCGCATCTTGGCGCGGGCTATGCCGTTGCGTGTGCGGTAACTCTGGTTGCGCTGTTTTGGGAGCATCGCCTCGCCAGCACATTAGAACCCGGCCGAATCAATCAGGCTTTTTTTCAAATCAACGCCCTGGTGAGCATGACATTACTCGGAGGAACCTTAATCGACATCGCGAGCAAGGGGCACTGATGCGCGGGCAGCGTTCCTTTTGAAATACTTCCAATTTTAACTCTCCAGAACTGTTTTACCCCACAAGAATCTTTCTTCTCTTCGGAATCCACCCTCAGACCCCATGCGCTCCCCTACCCTGCTCTCCTTACTCGCCCTCGCGGCGGCCGCTTTCCCAGTCCGCTCCGCCCTTGCGGATGGTCCCAAGGACAACAACCCCGACCAAGTGCGCCCCGTGCCACCTCCGGGAATCCCCGTGCCCGATGCCGAAAAACTAGCCCTACAGGAAGGCGTCAAGGCGCTGGGTGAACAGTTGGTGGCGTTGCGCACCAGTCTGACGAAGAAGCCCGCGCTGTTAGATTTGCTGCCAGACGTGGAGATTTTCCACAAGGCCGTGGACTGGGCCCTGCGTTTCGATGAGTTTTTCAAACCGCAGGAATTCCAAACGGCAAAAACGCTTTTGGAAGAAGGCATGGCGCGGGCCAACGCTTTGCGCGAAGGTCAGACGCCTTGGACCACACAGACCGGACTGGTCGTGCGCGGGTACCGCTCTCGCATCGATGGCTCGGTGCAGCCGTACGGACTCATTGTGCCAGCAGGTTACCAGCAGGATGGCCCGGTGGGATATCGCATGGATTTCTGGTGCCACGGAAGAGGCGAAGTCCTCTCGGAACTCAGTTTTATTGATCAGCGGCGCAAATCGTTGGGTGAATTCACCCCGGTAGGCGCGTTTGTGCTGCATCCGTACGGTCGCTATTGTAATGCCAACAAGTTCGCCGGAGAGGTGGACCTTTTTGAAGCGTTGGAACACGCCCAGCGCAATTACCGCATCGACTCCTCGCGTCTGGTGATGCGCGGCTTCTCGATGGGCGGAGCTGCCGCCTGGCAATTCGCCGTGCATTTCCCAGGACGCTGGGCGGTTGCCAATCCGGGCGCGGGTTTTTCGGAAACGCCGGAGTTCCTGAGGGTTTTTCAGAACGAATCCTCGGAACCGGCATGGTACGAGCAGCGGCTTTGGAACTGGTACGACTGCCCGGGTTGGGTGCGAAATCTGGCGAATTGCCCGACGGTGGCCTATAGCGGTGAGGACGACAAACAACGTCAGGCTGCCACTAAAATGGAGGAGGCCTCTCGGGAAGAAGGCTTCAATCTCACCCACATCATTGGTCCAAAAACAGGGCATAAATACCATCCGGAAGCCAAGCTTGAAGTCGCCGCTTTGGTCGATCGCATCGCGAGCAAAGGGAAGGACGCTTTTCCAGACAACGTTCATTTCGCGACCTACACACTGCGCTATCCCACCTCGCACTGGGTCACTGTGCAAGGACTTGGCCACCATTGGGATCAGGCGCGTGTTGACGCACGGTTGGACCGAACCAATCAGCAGTGCATCGTGAGCACAAACAACGTCACCGCCTTTACCCTCCACTGCGGAGCTGGCGAATATCCCCTCGATCCCCTCAACGCACTGCCGGTGCTCATCGACGGCCAATCCCTAGTCGCCCCGCCACCGCAATCAGACCACTCTTGGACAGTGCACTTCCGGCACGTAAACAACCAATGGTATCCGGTGGACGAGCCTTGGCCGACGGGACTTGCCAAACGCCCCGGATTGCAAGGCCCCATTGATGACGCTTTTTTAAGCAAGTTCATCGTGGTGCGCCCCACTGGCACGGCAATGCATCCAGAAACAGGCCGCTGGGTAGAGGCCGAGCTCGCCCATTTTCTCAACCAATGGCGCCGACAGTTCCGCGGAGAAATCACCGTGCGCGATGACAAATCCATCACTGAGGAGGATCTTTCCAGCGCCAATTTAATCTTGTGGGGTGATCCGGCAAGCAACTCCCTGATTGGAAAAATCGCTCCCAAACTGCCCTTTCTCTGGACCAGTGACTCGCTGGAAATATCAGGCAAGCGCTACGCAGGCGGCAACCATTTGCCAGCCCTTGTTTATCCTAACCCGCTGGCGCCAGACCATTACATCGTACTCAACAGCGGCTTTACTTACCGGGAATACGATTACCTCAACAACGCCCGCCAAACCGCCAAGCTCCCAGACTGGGCCGTATTGGATGTGAGCATTCCGGCCACAACCAAGCTCCCCGCGGGAATCGCCAACGCCGGGTTCTTCGGCGAGTTCTGGGAAGTCACCGCCCCGCATTGAGATAAAGCACTCTCCGCTGGACTTCAAATTGGGCTTAAAAATGAGTTCCAGCAGCGCCCGGCACAAAAGTCATAGCTCCGTCCACCGGTTGCATAAATTTTACTAGAACCCAGCGCTCCATGCGGGCAAAGTCTACGGCGATGCGATCCATTCTAGCGCTTGAAGACGGACGGAGTTTTGTCGGGGAATCTTTCGGTGCCGAGGGAACTTCGGTGGGGGAAGTTTGTTTTAACACCTCCATGTCCGGATACCAGGAGGTGCTCACAGACCCATCCTACCGAGGCCAGATGGTGGCGATGACTTGCCCGCAGATTGGCAATTACGGGATCAACCGTCTCGACGATGAAAGCGATTGTCCTCATGTGCGGGGCTTTGTCATCGAGGAACTTAGCCCTGTAGCAAGCAACTGGCGCTCGGAAGAAACTTTGGACGCTTACTTGAAGCGCTGGAACATTCCCGGCATCCAGGGAATCGACACCCGCGCGCTGACCAGACATCTGCGGGATAAGGGCGCCATGAAGGGATGCCTCACCACGCTAACAACTTCCACAGAGCAAGCCGTCCAGTGGGCGCGCGAAAGCGTGGGGGTGCTAGGACAGGATTTCGTGCGCGAAGTCACCCCGAAGGCCGCCTTTGATTGGGACCCAGACTCCACCCTCTCCAGGGCTTGGAGCACGGCCCATGTCGAGGGACGGGTCAACGGGCCGGAGGGCGGATTTGCCCCGCTTCCCCCTGTGCGCCATCAGATTGTCGCGTATGACTTCGGCATGAAGCGCAACATCCTGCGCCGGTTGCGGCAGGAGGGTTTTGGGGTGCATGTGGTGCCCGCTGGAACCAGCGCAAAGGAGGTGCTCGCGATGCGGCCTGAGGGCGTATTTTTGTCCAACGGCCCGGGCGATCCTGCGGCGCTGACGCAAGTGCATGAAAATATCCGCCAACTAGTGAGCCAGGTACCCGTGTTCGGCATCTGCTTGGGCCACCAAATGTTGGCCTATGGTTTCGGCGGGAAGACTTTCAAGCTCAAGTTCGGTCACCGGGGTGGCAACCAACCGGTGAAGGATTTGCGCACGGGGAAGGTCAGTATTACGTCTCAGAACCACGGTTTCGCGGTGGACCCGGCATCGCTTCCCCCGGAGCTGGAAATCACCCACATCAATTTAAATGATCAGACGGTAGAGGGAATGCGCCACAAGACCCTGCCTGTCTTCAGTGTGCAATATCACCCTGAAGCGGCGCCCGGCCCCAACGATGCGTCCTACTTCTTTGCTGAATTCGCAAAACTCATTGAAACGGCTGCCAAATAGCAAGTTCCTCACTCCTCTTCCTCCCGAGCCATGATTAAACTAATTATCACCCTGCCAGACGGCAACCTCATGACCCACGACATGGCAGAGGAGCGCGTAACGCTCGGAAGCGGAGTGGAAAACACCATCGTCATTCCCAGCGCATCGGTGGCGGAAATACACTTGGAGCTGCTGCAGGACGCCTCCGGGTATCTGGTGGCGGATTTGGCCGGTGGGGGCGCGACATTGATTAACGGCCATTCCGTGGATATCGGGGTGCATTACATGCTGGAGACGGGCACCCGAATTCAGATGGGGGAAGTGGAGGTTGTCTACATCGCCTCTGAGTTATCCGTTGCAGAGACATCGCCCGTTCTCCAAGGCGTGGTGGAAGTTAGTGGGGGAGCCCAAGGTGCATTCTCGCCGGGTTCGTTTGATTTTCCAAAACATCCCGCTGGTATCTTTGTGCCACTCAAAACCGAAAGAAGCCTTTTGGTAATGGGCTCCATCGCAATCACGATTTTTGCAGTGGCGGCGGCCATCGGAGCGGGTTATCTCAGCACGACGCTGCCCCTTCCCCACTAAGGGTTTCGCATGCAGGAAGACAGTTTAGCGCCGCTTCCGGTGGCGCGTTGCGGGCGGGCGAGCTTCGGCCAAACCTCGGCTAATCCGACAACGTTTCCGTGGAACACGCTGCCATCGTGCGATTTCCAAGCCAACACGCCCGGGGATCTTCTCTCGCAAGGCACGCGCTTGCGGCTAGGGTACGACACATTCGCGCTGCATCTCCTTTTCGTCGCGCAGGATACCCACCCATGGGCCACCCTCACCGAGCGCGACGCTCCGCTATACAAGGAGGAGGTCTGCGAGGTGTTTCTGGACACGGAGGGCGACGGGCTGAGTTACTACGAAATTGAGGTAAACCCCAACAATGCCGTCCTGGATGGCTGCATGCGCCGGGTTCGCAACGGGTTCCGCAAAGACTTCCGGTGGCGTTGCGCCGGTTTACAAACGGCGGCGCGCACGTTTGAGGGCGGCTGGGCGGCCGAATTGAGCATCCCCTTTGACAGCGTGGCCAACCAGACTCCCGAGCCCGGAACTCGTTGGCGGGCAAACTTTACCCGGATCGATCGTCCCGCGGGGTTGTCCCGGGAACTCAGCGCCTGGTCGCCAACCGGCCGCGCGCAATTCCATATCCCCGAGCGCTTTGGTGTACTGGAATTCGAGTAGCCCGAGCGCAACCGCCTACCGCCGAGCCTTCCACGAGACTACCGCCGACAAAAACGCCTCGCCGAAATCGCTCAACTTCCGTTCCCCCACGCCGGGGATCTCCGCGAATTCCTCCAAACTGGCGGGCTGCCGGGCGGCGAGGTGGCGCAACGTGACATCTGGGAAAATGATGTACGGCGGCACGTTGCGTTCGTCCGCCAAGGTCCGCCGCAGCGTGCGCAGTTCGGCAAACAAGCGCTCGTCGCAGACGATATCGCCCTCGATCCGCTGCCGCAACGCCCGCCCTTGAGTCCGCAAGGGGCGCGTTAGGGTCATCGGTTGGCGCGCCTTGAGCCACGCCATGCCCTCCGGCGACAAATCCAACGTGCTCATGCGCTCTGCCGTCTGCAGGCAATATCCCATCCGAATCAGTTCCCGCCCAATTTCTTGCCACTCCGAACGACTGTGCTCCTTGCCAATACCGTAGGTGGAAAGCTGATCGTGCCCCCAGCGCTTAATTTTCTCCGTCGCCGCCCCCGTAATCACCTCGATGACGTGGTTGAGCCCGACGCCAAACCGGGAAGCCTGCCGTAAGCGGAAGATGCAGGACAAAAACTTCTGCGCCGCCATTGTTCCATCAAAGCGTTCGCGGGGTTCGAGGCAGTTGTCGCAACCTCCACAGGGTATTGTGGAAAACGTCTCCCCAAAGTAATCCAGCAACGTCGCGCGCCGACAGTCGCTGCACTCCGCGTAGTGGATCATTTGTTGCAACTGCTCGCGGGAAATACGCTGTTCTTCGGGGTCTGTTTTCTCCTCGATAAAAGCGCGTTGCTTAATCGCGTCAGCCGAACTGAAAAGCAGGATGCATTCACCCGGAAGCCCATCGCGCCCGGCACGACCAGTTTCCTGATAGTAGCCCTCGATATTCTTGGGCAAATCAAAGTGTACCACAAAGCGTACGTTAGGTTTATGAACGCCCATTCCGAAGGCGACGGTTGCGCAAACCACGCGGATTTTATCGCGCAAAAACTCGTTCTGCGTCCGCTCCCGAACATCAGGATCCAGTCCCGCATGGTAGGGCATCGCCGCCACTCCTCCGGCGCGCAGTTTTTCGGCGACGGCCTCGGTGGTTTTACGACTTTGACAATACACAATGCCGCATTCCTCGGGCCGGCTTTTGATCCACTTAAGCACCTGCTCACTCGGTTTATCCTTCGGGATAATACGATAGGTGAGATTGGGCCGGTTGAAACTGGCGGTGTAACAACGCGCATCCTTTAATTGCAGCAGGTTAACGATGTCCTCTCGCACCCGCATCGTGGCCGTCGCCGTGAGCGCCATATACGGAACCCCCGGCAAATGGGGGCGCAATTCGGCAAGTTGGCGGTATTCAGGGCGAAAATCATGCCCCCACTCGCTGATACAATGAGCCTCGTCCACAGCGATTTGCTGCACATTGAGCTCCGGCAACCTCTCGACAAAGCCCGGCAACATCAATCGCTCAGGGGCGATGTAGAGCAACTTGTACTCCCCGCGATACAGACCGCGGTAACGCGACTTGGTTTCCTCAGCAGAAAGCGTTGAATTTAAAAACGTTGCAGCCACGCCGCTAGCATGCAGGCCATCTACCTGATCCTTCATCAGCGCAATCAGTGGCGAAATCACCACGGTTAGCCCATCCCGAACCAATGCAGGCAACTGAAAACACAGCGACTTGCCCCCGCCCGTGGGCAGTAGGGCAAAAACGTCCTCTCCGGCCAAAGCATCGGCTATAATTTCCTCCTGCAAGGGACGAAACGTCGAATAACCGAAAGTTTTCTTTAGCAGGGCAGAAAGGGATGCTTTAGGCATAAGAGTCGGGGAGAAAGGCGGGGGCTACCTTTGCTGCGGCACAATAATACACTGCATTCCAGCCGCTTGCGCCGCATTCAGCCCAGTGACGGAATCCTCAAACACGAGGCAGCGTTGCGGATCCACCCCAAGAAGGCGGGCGGCTTCTAGAAAGGGGTCGGGATGGGGCTTACCCCTGATTGTATCCTCGGAGCAAACCACCGCGCCAAAAAGGTCCAGAACGCCGATAATCTCCAGCGTGCGCCGCACAATGTGACGGTGGCCACCGGAAGCCACAGCCATGGGTTTGATCTGGTGAAAGCGGCGCGCGACAGCCACAATCGGCTCAATAGGTTGGACTTCCAGACTCCACTGCTGAAAAAGAGCCTCTTTCACCGCCACCAATTCATGCACCGGCAACCCCAGCTGATGCCGCTCGTTAAGAATCTCTACAACCCGGTGGGTTGGCACACCGCCCAAGTCGTTAAACATCGGCTCGGGAAAATGCACCGCATGCTCCCCCAATGCCGAACACCACGCCTTGTAGTGAATGGGCATAGTGTCCGCAAGTGTTCCGTCGCAATCAAATATGAAGGCATCAATTCCCGTGTCCGGGAGAATGGGCTGCCATGAGTTGTTGTTTTCCACGTCTTGAGGCTAGAGTCCCACTCGCCGGAATGCAAAGCAGGTTGAGTACGGTTTTTCGTGCACATGGCAAGCGGTGTGCTTACAAGAACTCACGGAAATGCGTTTTTCAACCGTCGCCTTTATTTTAACTGTGTCACTAGGATCTCTCCCGATCCCGGTTTCCTCCCTTTGCGCTGCGCCCGAAGCCCCAGACACCTACACCGCTCCGCCCTCGGGCAGTGTGGTGGCTGCCGCCAATTCAGCAAGCGACCGCTCCATGTCAATGGGTTACCCCTTGACTTTGCGCAGAGTCGGCTATCTTGCCACTGTAGGCCCCGCCCCAATGCGCTTCGGTCCACCGTCTCCCTCCGGCAACGAGCGCACCCCGCCGCGGGTGCCCGTTAGCAATCGCCGCCCTGAGTTAAGCGAAACGGCTGAAGGGAAGGCCCGTACAGAAGCGATCGAAACCTACCGTAGCATATTCAAGGGCAAAGTACCCATTCCGGAAGGTTCACCGGAAAGCGGCATCGCAGCGCCTAATCCGTTCCTCGAACAGGGTTCGGGATCCGGCGGGAATGAAATCATGGAATTTTTCCAACAACCTTCTGTGGAAGGAGATGCACAGAAGCGCTCCAACCGTTTCCTATTTGACCCCATCTTCCAATCGGCTCAGCCACCGATCCCAGGAAACCTGCCACAGAGTCGTGCCACACTCCGCTAAATTCCGCCCCCCCCAAGGGTTCGTCCTGCTTTGTGCCGCCATGGTGCTCAGTCAAGGAATCGCCGCAGAAAGATATCCGTCGGCAACTCCAGGCACCGCTCCTGCTAAAGATGGTTCAGGAGCTCCCCTAGACGCGAACGCAAAGTCCGTTGTCACTGAAGAACTTCGCGAGTCCAACAAATCTGCGGAAACCTCAGCCAATGCCTTCAAGGAATCTGCCAAAGCAGCCCGCGCACTTTTGGACGCCGCTAAAGCAGAGGAAGCCATTATCCAAAAGGCGGAAAAAGCTGCCGTCGAAAAGGTAGAGAAAAAGGCCGCTGCCGACAAATTAGCGGCTGAAAAGGCAGGCAAGCCCTCCGCGGACAAAGCAGCTCCGAAACATACCGCCCAGCCAGAACCCGCCCCTGTGGTCAAAAGCGAGCCCCCAAAACAAGAGGAGCCGCCTAAAATTTCAAAAGCGCCGGAAGCCCCAGATGTGCCACAGCCCGCGAAAGACCCGCACGCACCAGAGCCTAAGCCAGAAGCGGTTGCCGCTAAACCTGAGCCGCCCGCCCTTGTTCCGGCGCCAAGTCCAGCAGCAGCTACAAGTCCAGCAGCAGCTACAAGCCCGGAAGCCCCAAGCCCAGCCGCCGCCGGTGCCGTCCCCCCAGATGCCGCTGCAGCCGCCGCCGCACTGGTTGCCCCAGCCGAGGGAGATGCGCCAAAGAAGAAAAAGTCCAGATTTGGATCCAGTAGCGCAGATCTGTTTAGCGAAGACGGCAAGAAGGGGAAAAAACCCAAAGAACCCGCCGTTCCACTCACGCCAGAACAAGCGAAAGCCTCTGAAATCAAGGCTTTTTGCGAAAAAGCGCGCGCCGCCATTCGCAAGGGAGACGAAACCGTGGCCGAAGGGTTTCTCGTTTCACTGATATCGGTGGACTTGCCGGACTCTGAAAAGAAAGAGGCACTCCGAGAAGTGGCTGGCATTTACGAGGAAAAGGGCGACATGACCAAGGCCATCGCCATTTACGAAAAGCTTTGCGCCGTACTTGATAAAGATCTCGATATCCAGTCCTGGCTCCTCAAACTGGGACAGTTGTACCGCGATGCAGGTGCCTACCAAATGGCGATTTCCCGCTATTATGCAGTCATCCAATTGGGCATGAAAATGGGCAGCACGGACTTCGAACGCTCCCAGAAGGCCACCCGCGAAGCGCAGCGCGAAATCGCCAATACGTACTTCGTCAAAGGCGACTTCGAGCAGGCTCAGAAATTTTACAACATGGCCCTGCGTTCGGACTTGCCCAAAGAAGAACGCGCTATAGCGATGTTCCGTTCGGCGCATTGTACCTTCATGCGCAACGACATGAACGGCGCAACCAACGCCTTGGAACGCTTCCTAAAGGATTACAGCAAGCACCCCGCCGCCGCTGAGGCGCGCTACATGCTAGCCTCAGCCTACAAGACGCTCAGCCGCCCCCAAGACGCCTACGACACCGTCATTGATCTATTACGGGCCGCCAAAGACAAGTCAGAGGCGGATCCCAAAGCCTGGTCTTTCTGGCAGAAGAAAGCGGGTAATGAATTCGCCAATGATTACTATCAACGGGCCGACTTTGTGAACGCAGTGACCATCTACCAAGCGCTAGCGGCATTGGAGACAGCCCCCGAATGGCGCTGGCCGGTGGTGTATCAAATGGGCCTTTGCTTTGAACGTCTCCGCTTGGAACCACGAGCGCTGGAATGCTTTAAGTTTATCGTCGACGAAGACAAAAAACCGGAATTCCGCTCCAAAAAAATGCCTCAAAGTGTCGGCAATCTAGTAAAGATGGCTGGCTGGCGCGTGGAGCAGTTGGCGTGGGAAGGCTCCACCAACACTCAATTACGGACAACGGCGGGCGCTGAGGTGATGAAAAACATTCCCAGGTAACTTTCCTAGGTAACTTTCCCTTTCAGCCGCACAGACCTTTGCTAAACTGAGACTCTATGGAACCAAAACTTTCACAGGCACCGACTGCGCCAAGAGTTTCCATGGTGGACTTGATCTGTTCACATTCTTTGTTATGCGAAGAAGTGTACAATCTGATGATTGAAGAGAACCGTGTACTTCGAGGAACCGGCCGTATCGCACAATGGGAGGTTTTAGAGAAAAAACGTCTCTTATTGCGGGCACTGGAGGATTCACTTTTGACGATGCGCCAGTCCACAAGTGTGGCAAAAGCGCCCAAGACTCCAGCACTTAAAGCAGTGGCGACCAAGGCTCAACGTGTCTTGTTAAAGGCAATGCTCCTGGACAAAGAAAATGAGCAACTGCTCCTCAAACACGCACTTTCTTCTTCCAGTGGAGAGCTGCAAATTATTCCTAAGCCAACAGCTAGACAGGTGAGAAAACGCTACGAGTCTCAGAATTAAACATGACTTTTTTGCCGAGTGGGTGCATTGATAGGGGAGTCCCCCGTCAACCTTCCCATGGCTGTCGAAAAAATTCTTGTCGTAGATGACGAACCTTTCATCCGCAAAACCTTTGAGGAGGTTTTGCGAGGGAAGCGTTACGGAGTAAGTAGTGCAGGTTCGCTCGCAGAAGCTGAGCGCCTCATGAAAAAAGAGGAGTTTGACGTCATCTTTGTCGATGTTCGGCTTCCCGATGGAGAGGGCACCACCTTCCTCTCTCGCTGCGCCAAACAGAACCATCCGCCTTTGGCCATCATGATGAGCGGCTTTGGCTCCATTGAATCCGCAGTAGAATGCATGAGAGCGGGCGCATTTGATTATCTACTGAAACCTTTCTCCATCGGTCAAATTGAGGTTCTGGTGCGCAAGGCCGAAAGTTATCGCCAGATGAAACAAGTCAACGAGTACCTTGCTGCAGAACTTGCCGGAGCCAAGGATCTGGTGGGAGAAAGCGAGCCGATGAACCGCCTGCGGGACATGCTGCGGCGCGTGGCCCCCACAGAGGCCACAGTGCTTATACACGGGGAAAATGGCACGGGCAAAGAGTTGGTCGCGCAGGCCATTTACCACGCAAGTGCCCGCTCCGCAGCGCCTTATATACGAGTTAATTGCGCGGCTCTCTCTGAGAACCTGATGGAAAGCGAGTTTTTCGGCCACGAAAAGGGCTCCTTTACCGGAGCGACGGAACGGCGCGAAGGGCGCTTTGAACTGGCCAACGGCGGCACCCTTTTGTTGGACGAAATCAGCGAAATTTCGCCTCGCCTCCAAGCCAAGCTGCTGCGCGTGCTTCAAGAGCGTGAATTTGAGCGCGTTGGCGGGGTCAAAACCATCCATGTCGATGTTCGCGTCCTCGCTACCACCAACCGCGACTTGCGGCAATCTGTGGAAAAGGGCGATTTCAGAGAGGATTTATATTACCGTCTCAACGTGTTCCCCGTCTTCGTTCCCCCGTTAAGAGAACGCGAGGGTGACATTCCGATTCTGGCGCAGCATTTTCTTGAAAAATTTTCCCGCCAATACAGTCGGCCTGATTTGCAATTAAGTCCGCGCTGCCTCGAAATCTTGGAGTCGCATCGTTGGCCGGGAAATGTGCGTGAATTGCAGAACACCATTGAGCGGGCCGTAATCATGAGCGAGCCGGGCCATCCATTGAACCCGTCTCTACTGGGCCTGTATGAGGTCCAGAGCGCTCCAAACTCCAAGATCCGCGAGCTCCCCTTTTCGAGCATTGAACTCGCCGAAGACCCCCTACCCCGCACCAAGGCTAAAAACGGCTCGCACACTCCCGTAGCACCGTCGCGCCCGCTGGCAAACGGAGCGTCCACCGCGCCCGTGGCCCTCGCTGAGATCGAGAAGGAACATATTCTCCACGTGCTCGATACCTGCGTAGGCAACCGCACCCGCGCTGCGGAAGCGCTTGGAATCAGCATCCGCACGTTACGCAATAAGTTACACGAATACCGGGCAGTGTAGGTCTCATACCAAATCTTGAAGAAAACTGGTCCTTCTCTCCCGGGACCGCGGAGCCCCAGCTCCGCTTTGACGCTCCAAAAACGCAGACAGTCCTTGCTGAATTGGGGCTCCGCGTTCCCAGGTGCTGCGGTCTTTTAATCGTCCTTAAACCTAAAAGAGATGGTATCCCTCCACTTTTCTCGCGCCGCCCTCCTTCTTAAAAGAAAGAGAAGCGGCCTACACGCAAGCCGCCATTCCCTAAAGCGTGAAGGATGGCAGCTTTACAATCGCGCCGCCTTTGAGGGCGGACTGGTGCGCACACAACCCAACGCAGGTCCAATTCGCTGACTGCTTTGCATTGGGAAACGGCTGACGGTCTTCCACCAAAGCGCTCACAAATTCGTGCACCAAATGCGGATGGGAGCCCCCATGCCCAGCCCCCTGAGTGAAGGACAAATGAGCCTTTTTACCCACACCGTACACGCCGTTGGTGGTAAATGGTCGAATCGCCTTGGGCAGTAATTTTGCGTAATCCGGAGCCTTCACAAATTTGGGAATCCTCGCCTCTGGCAGCTTGGCCCGATGCATGACCATGGGTTCGTGTTCCACCAGCGGCCACTCCACGGAAGCCTTATCCCCGTAAACGTCGATGCTCTCCCGATACTGGCGCGCCGTGTCAAATAAACTGCGGATAATCCGCGCCGAGAGATCGCTTCCCGCAAATTTGATGTGCGCCGTCTCCACCGCAAAAGGGGAACCGTAATGCCGCTGCAATTCCTTGCGAATCGTTCCCGAGCCAAAGCAGCTCACGTATTCAGCCGGGGCGCCGGCCAGCCCGCTTACCGGTCCAACGCAATGGGTGGCGTACCACATCGGAGGAAGTCCCGGCCAGTAATTCGGCCATCCATCCATGTCCTGCTGATGGCTGGCCTGGAGAAACTGCAGCTTTCCAAGGACGCCCTTTTCCAACAACTCGCGCAGGTAAAGATATTCACGAGCGTACACAACAGTCTCAGCCATCGTGTATTTCAAACCAGTCTTGCGCACAAGTTCGACGATCTGCTTGCACTCCTCCACGCTGGTCGCCATGGGAACTGTGCAGCTCACATGCTTGCCAGCCTTCAGCGCTGCGATACTCATCCAACCGTGATCCGGGATGGGCGAATTGATATGAACCGCGTCGACGTTCGGGTCCTTGAGCACCTCGGCGAACTCTGTGTAGCGCGCCTCCACGCCGAAGGCCTCGCCTACTGCGTCCAGCTTTTTGCGGTCCCGCTGGCAGATCGCATACATGTGGGCGTTTGGATGGTGCTGGTAAATCGGGATGAATTCCGCGCCGAAACCCAAACCGACTATCGCGATATTTACTTTTGAACGGGACATAAGACCAAGGATATTGGAGAAAGCGTTACCCCGCCATCATGTGTAAAAGGCGAGGAACTGGCTCTGACAAGTTTTGTTGAAAACCGGACATCCACTCTGGGCACTACTCCAGACAGACCGCTTCCTTGGTGCTGCGCACAAACAGGCGCCCCCCGGAAACTGTCGGTGTGGTCCAGCACTTGCCGTCCAATACCTTTTGCCGACCCAACTCCTTGTACTCGCCCGGGGCCGCAGCAAACCGGACGATTTCGCCCGCATCCGAAAGCGCAACGACTTCGTTACCCATCAATATAACGTGCCCGGGGCCAAAGCCTTCCTTTGACCACTTAACATCGCCCGTGGCAAGCTCAACGCATTTCACCGGCCCCTTTCCGTATTCCTTGAACTGGAACATACCGTACATGAAGCCGTCCTTGAGCACCGGAGTACTCCAATGGTTGGCCAAGGGAGTGTTGCCGGGAGCGCGGAAAATCTCAGTGGCCTTGAACGCGCCTCCCTCCATTGTCAGCTTCACTGCGCCTGCACCCACGCCGTAGCCCGCCGAGCAATACACAATGTCACCGCCCACCACGGGCGAGGCTGCTGTGGAAACTTTGTAGGGGAACGCGTACCGCCACAACTCTTTGCCTGTTTTAGGTTCAACGGCAAGCAAACCGGATTGCAGGAAAAAAATCACCTGACGCTGCCCCAAAATGGTCGCGGCAACCGGCGTGGCGTGCGTCATTTTTTCATCGAACGCTTTCCACACAATCTTTCCATCGGCTGGGTTCACCGCCAACAAAGACTCCCCTGCTCCACCGCCCGCCAAGTAAATCAAACCGCCTTCGAGCAATGGTGAGGCAGCGTTCTGCCACTGAATGTTGCGCCCCGCGTGTTGGGCCTTGAGATCCACGGTCCAAACTTCCTTGCCCGTAGCGGCTTCGAAGCAACGCAGGGAAAGCTCGGAGGAAAGCACCACGACAGTTTTGCCAACGATGGCCGGGGTGGAACGAGGTCCATCTCCGCCCTTGTTCTCCGGCGTGCCGTCGTTGCCGCCCTTATCGTACTTGGCGACCTGCAAAGCAACGCTCCAGAGTTCCACGCCCGAAGCGGCGTTGTGTGCCACGAGAACCTCCTGACTCGCCCCGTCTATTTCCTTAAGCGAAAGGGTGAAAGCGCGACCATCGGCCACACTGAAGGAACTAAATCCGCCATCGCTCGGGACTTTCCACACGGCACTCAGACCCGCGGGCTTCCATTTGAGCGGCTCGGTGGAAACGCCGTCACCGGTGGCGCCTCGGTACTGCGGCCAGTCGGCGGCATGAGCGACATTGACCACCAAGGGAGTGCAAAGCAGGAGTTTAAGGATGGTGTTTTTCATAAAATAACAAGCTGAGTTAGAAATTTAAATCGGAGGGCCAGTATTTGGTATCACGCCTTAATGGGCAGTCCACCGAAGATCATCAAAACGCACGGGTGTGCCGGAATAAGGACTGCCCCAGATAGCGGCGCGGCCCGCAGCGATATCGGTGGCCACTTCCCAGCGGATCTGAGGTTGGGAGGGAGCCGTGCCGCCATCGGTCCATGCGCTGCCTTCCACAATCCAGCCTGCGCCTTGGCGGCGAAAGGAAAGTTTGAGGCAAGTCCATGAGCCGGTTTGCCATGCAAACGGAACCCCCATCAGGGGGTCGTCTCCCTTGTAAATCTCAAGCTGCCCCTTGCCCGGACTCACCTGCAGCCGATAGCCCCCTGCCCCGCGCAAACTCAAACCAAAGGTGGGAAACTTGCGCCCGGTTTTTGTCCCAAAAAAACGGCCCTCCAACGTGCAAGGCTCGGCACTGGCCGAACCAAACAACACGCCAAAAGTGTCCAATGGTGAACCGGGCAGTTCGAGATAATGCGCTTCTCCCTCAACCACTACGGAGAATTCACCCGCCAGCGCCAAAAAACCCTTCGGCATCGCCCCAGCCGGCAGCGCATTGAAGTTTTCTTCAAACAATACAGTCTCCGCCGCGCGTACCTGTCCCAATACCGCAGCCATTCCAAATGCCAACAAAGCGAGTTTTTTCATTTTCCTACACAAATCAGTTCTTCAGCCGTACGCAGTAAAATATCGCCGCCACTCAAAACCACAGAAGAGCGCGTCGGCGCACCGCCTCCCATGGGCGCGGTGAGCAATACCTCCCCCGCGCTGGCATCCACTACCACGACGGTGCCGCGTTCACTAATGCAAAAAACACGCCCATCCGCCGCGGTCGGCGAGGCTTTGAAATTCTCGCGCACCCCCAAGGAGACCTGCCACTTCTTTTCCCCCGTCTCGGGATTGAGCGCGGTGAGCATCTGCTTGTCCCCGTCAAGGACGTGCAGGACTCCGTTGTAAAGCACTGGAGTGCAGACATCCGGCGGAAACTCGTCGAACTTCCATACCGTGTGCGTTTCGGTGACGTCTCCCTTGCCTCCGCTACGCACCCCGATTACCGGCACCCGCTTCGGCCCGGCGGCAATGGCGATGTCCTTAAAAATCACCGGCGAAGCCACAATGCGCATCCATTCGCCCTTCTTGGGGTTAAAGCCGCCGCTGCGCCACAACTCAGCACCATCCTCCATCGAGTGAGCGGTGAGGTAATCTCCTCCTATGACGACCAACTCCTTGCGCCCGTTAGTCACCAACGGCATCGGTGTGGCATAACTTTCCTTCGACTCCATCCCCGCATCGGTGGGACGCAGCGCACGCCAGATGGTTTTGCCCGTTTTGGCGTCCACACAAAGCAGAAAGGATTCGCGCTCCGGTTTTCCATCCAGAGCGTGAGTGTAATCCTGCGGGACTGGAGTGCGCTGAAGTACTTGCAAATAAAGGCGCCCCTCAAAAAGCAGCGGACTGGACCCGTACAGCCACATATTGGAGAAGCGGCCGAACTCCTCCGCCAGATTGCGCGTCCAGAGCTGATTGCCTGCAAAATCCAGTGCGGTGAAATCGCCCGTTCCGTAAAGGGCGTAGACCGCCTTTCCATCGGTAATGGGGGAAGGCGAGGACATATTGGGAGAGGTCTTGCCCTTGGTCGTATCACCAGTTGCCAACACCTTCTGCCAAAGAATCTTGCCGTCTCGCTTATCGAGGCACAGAAGCACTAGCTCCTTTTCGGGGTTCGGTGAAGACACGAAAATCCGCTCACCCCAAACCGCCGGCGTGGATCCGCTAAAACCCGGCAGCGGCGTCCTCCAGCGCACCCCCTCGCTGATGGACCACTGCTTTGGAAGGCCGGTTTCATCCGAGGAACCGTCTAGCGAGGGCCCCCGCCACTGCGGCCAATTCGAGGCCTCAGCGCTAAAAGCCAGAAGGCAGAGGCTAAAAGAACAGCAAAGTTTAAACGGAGAAATAATGGAACGCATCAAAGCCATGGGTGGATCAAGGACAACCCGCCGGGCACGGAAACCTTGGAGCGGGTTCACAAATGATAAAAAAAGACAAACGCCACCCCTCGGCAGATTAAAGTGAGTCGGCGACTTTTTGGATAGGCGGCATACTGGCGGCGTCCAGTTTACGGTAGAGTGTCGCGGAGGAAATGCCCAACACTTGAGCGGCGCGCTCCCGAACGCCACGGTTGGCGCGGATGGTTTCCTCAATGAAGCGGCGCTCTTGGGCGGCAATGAACTCGCTCAGGGGGCGCCCAATGGGAAGCGGCGAGGAGGTCGCGTAATTTTCGGCCGGCTGCGGGACGGCTCCCGACTGAGACAGGAACTCGCTTTTAACGACGTGCGGCGGCAGGTCGCTTAGTTGTACAACCCCGTTTTCGCACAAAGCACACGCCCTCTCAACCGCATTCTCCAACTCGCGCACATTCCCCGGCCACGAATAAGAGCACAATGCCTCCATCGCACGCTGATCCAAGGTCGCTACCCTGCTAGACTTGCTAAACACGGCGTGCTTTTGGAGAAAGTGCTCCACCAACAAGGGAATGTCCTCCCGCCGCTCCCTAAGCGGGGGAACTTCCAACGGAATGACCGCCAAACGATAGTAAAGGTCTTCCCGGAATCCCCCCGCCTTCATTTTTTCAAAAAGAGGTTCGTTGGATGCCGCCAATACACGCACGTGAATCGGTATATTCAGGTTTTCTCCAACCCTGCGAATGACCCGCTCCTGAAGCACTCGCAACAATTTCGTCTGTAAAAGAGCCGCCATCGAGTTGATCTCATCCAGAAAAATTGTGCCGCCCTCGGCCTCCTCAAACAGCCCCACCTTGTCCTGCACCGCCCCGGTAAAAGAGCCCTTCTTGTGCCCGAAAAGTTCGCTCTCCAACAAATTCTCCGGCAACGCGGAACAATTGATTGCCACAAACGGTTGGCTCTGCCGACCGGAATTAAAATGCAACGCCCTTGCCACAAGTTCCTTTCCCGTACCGCTTTCTCCCGTAATAAGAATCGTCGAGTCCGTGCGGGCCACCTTCCCGATGAGCTCAAAAATGCCCTGCATCCGAGCAGAGCGCCCAATGATGTTTTCAAAACTATCCCCCTCGCGCACCCGCGCACTTGAATCAGGGAAATAGCTGCCTGCATCCGATAATGCCCGCTGAATAGCCTCCTTTAAATCCCCCATGTGAAGGGGTTTGAGTATATAATCTGCAGCTCCAGCCCGCATCGCAGCCACCGCCCCTGACACGCTCTTGTTGCCCGTGATTAAAATCACCGGCACATGAGGCAGACTGGCCCGGCACGCTTTAAGCACCTCCAAATCACTTCCATTTCCGGCATTGGATTGCGTTATCACCAACTGCGGCGCGTGGCTCATAAGCAACTTTAACGCTTTGCTTGCAGAAGAATACGTGATGGCAGTATGTCCGACCTCCGTACAGAGGGCCGACATCACTTGCGCCATCGCGGGATCATCATCAATAATAAGGACTCTAGCCATCCGGGGGGGTCCGGCAGAAAAAAGCGGCAGCGATCGCTCCTGAGCAAAATTAGGCAAAAATTGCGAAGGACTTCAATTACTACAACTATCCACTCTCAGAAATGAGTGACTCGTGGAAAGCAAAAAAAGAAGGATCTGATTTGCCTCCACCTTCGCGCGCGGATTTTGGCCTTTGGGACGACAACCGAGCAAACTCCAAACACTGAAGAGGAGCGCCCACACGCTGAAATTAGGGGGTGGAGTTGAGGAGCTCCAAAAGAAGTGCCTGCCTACGCACATTCCCCTCTTCCTCAAGCACAGCCTGACGCTGCCAGGAATCTCCAAGCAGAGTGGAGGCAATCACATCCACAAGCACGTCAGGATCCTCAATCTGCGAAAGGTGACCGGATATTTGCTCCTGATATTGCTCTCCTTTTTCGTCCAAGAACTCGTGTAACTGCCGTAATCGCCCCTTCTTTTGGGAGGGCGTCTCCGGCTCCTTCTTGCCATGGGGCACCATCCGGGCCATCCGAAAAGGCGTCAATTGCGGCCACCCTGTCAGGCGCACACGCGCCACGCCTTCGAGCACCAAGTTGGAAGTGCCGTCCTCGCCATTCACGCAGGCGCGAATCAGTCCCACCCCTGCCACCGGGCAAACCTCATCATTCTCGGGGCCTCTAGGTTGGGCCATGATTAAAAACCGGTCTGTGTCCAGCGCCCGCTTTAGCATAGCCCGGTAACGCATCTCGAAAATAAACAAAGGCAGCAACATCTTTGGGAAAAGCGTCACGCCCCCAAGTAGCATCACCGGCACCACTTTAGGCAGATGGAAAACGGCTTCGCTGGAATCTCCCTCTCCGGACAATCTCATGGACTCACCCTAACAGCTCTCGCCGTGGTCTGCATCTCCACATTTGCCCAACTGCTACGCCGAAGTCAGCGCGCAGGAATGCTTCCAATCAGGATACGCATGCACCGTTGCAATGTAATCTAGGTGCAGAGAACGCTCCGGCGCCGGCGCAATGTTCCAATCCCATACAGCAGCCGTCTCCGGTAAGGTTACCCCTTGCAGGACATCCCAACCTTGCGCAGCGACCGGCTCAACAACAACCGGCGCTCCGGGGGGCAACTCACTGCGCCAACGTACATCCGTAATCAATGCCGTATGCCCCGGCAAGTGCCGCAAATAATGAAGATGCGCTTCCAGCAGGTGCCTTTGCATATGGGCCACATCTTGCTCTGGTCGAACGCCCTCTAAAAAACGTCCAGGAACCCACCCCAACTGTGAAAGCAGATTGACCGACACACTAAAATCCAAGCGCTTTTCGTCCAAAAAAGCGCGCGGCTCGGATCGTGGCAGCGCCTCCTCACAACCACGAACTATCTTCGACAATTTCGTCGCCACCCCCGTGACATCCAACGCGCACAGGCGTACATTAGAAAAAATCATAGCGAGCAAACGTGTGCGAAGCGTATGCACAATATCTACCAGAACAACCTCTTCAAACATGGAGGAAAGTTCCCGCAACGGAATATCGTGGAGCAGGCCTGCACCGAAAACCACGGCCATACGTCTATCCTGAGCCAACGCGGCGGCATTGAGAATGGCCGCTTTTGTGCGGAGCAAATGAGGCTGCCATTGAGCCGCACATCTGGCGTGACGAGCACCGACTTGGATACTCGAAGTGAGAAACCCCATGGAACGGGCGCTCCAAGAACAGGGAGTCACGCAGTATTCAAGCAGTTCTAAAATCACGATTGCAGCAGATAAAAAACGTGCGTAAACAGACAATTATTACTGAACGCCAGACTGCGGACGCAGGTCAAAAGTAATGTAAGCCATAAGTAATACCATCTCGTTTAGGTTTATGGATGATTAAAAGACCTCAGCCCCTGGGAACGAGGAGCCCCAGCTCCGTAAGGACTGCCTGAGTTTTTGAAGCGTCAAAGCGGAGCTAGGGCCTCCGCAGTCCCGGGAGAGAAGGAACAGTTTTCTTCAAGATTTGGTATAAGTCGTATCGCAATCTCTCGCCCCCAGTTCATCAATCTCACGCTTTCCAACCGCCCCATTCACACTTACACATTTAATACGCAAACCCATGAACCAACCTTCGCTTACCCAAAAAGCCACCCCTCCGATTACCTCGGAATCCCCTGTCGGGCACGCCTTTAATCTCCGCGTCAAGCGGTCGCTTTTACCAATACTTTTTGCCACAGGCATCATGGTTTTCCTGCCGGGGTGTGTCACGGAGGATCCCGGACTACCCTCCTATCCGGCCTCGTCCCGAGGACAGGCGATGCAGGTGTTTGATGTGGAGATTGTTTCCGTGCGTCGAGTGGCCCTGCGTGGGGAGTCTTCCGTCGTCGGAGTGGGGGCGGGAGCGCTCACGGGAGGTATCGCGGGCTCTATGATCGGGCATGGCCGCACCTCGGCGCTCACGGCTGTGGGCGGAGCATTAGTGGGCGGGTTGGCCGGAGACGCCATCGAGCGCAAAGCAACCTCCTCCACTGGTATCGAAATCATGGTACGCACCCGCTCTGGGCAGTCTTGGAGCATTGTCCAAAAAGATCAGGGCGAAAACTTTCAGCGCGGAGAATGGGTGAGGATGCTCATCAACGGCGAAAAGCGCATTATCACGCGCTGAGGCGCGCAAGGTCCTCGCAGCGTTCGAGCAGGCCGGGCCTTCAGTGGCTCGGGCTCGGGCTCGGGCTCGGGCTCGGGCCGAGGCGGCGGGCAGCATCCAGAGCATCCAACGCAATTTGGGTGCGGAGAGAATCTAGCGAGTCGAAGCGTTTTTCTGGGCGGAGGAACTCTACAAACTCCACTTCCAGCAGTCGCCCGTACAAGTCACCGGAGAACTCAAGCAAGTGCACCTCTAGCGTAGGCTCGCTAGGGAGCGTTTCCACCGTGGGACGCGTTCCCAGATTCGCGACACTCGCCCAGTGCGAAAGCCGTGGAGACAGCGCGTCGGCTTGGGACACCCGCACTGCGTAAACGCCGTTCGGAGGGAGTTGCTCGTTGAACAGGCTGAGATTTGCAGTGGGAAACCCGAGGGTCCGTCCAAGCTCCCGACCATGATGCACTTTTCCGAGAACCGTATAAGGCCTTCCCAAAAGATGACTTGCGAGCGAAAGATCGCCCGCTACTAGCGCGTTGCGAATCCGTGTACTGCTAACCGGCGCGCCCTCAATTTGAACTTCCTCCACGCCGATTTCATCAAAATGAAGCGCCAAGCCGAGTTGAGCCAAACGCTCGAGGTTACCCTTGCGCGCTTTTCCAAAGCTCCACTGGTGGCCGACGCAGATGGAGGCCAGCGGCCGGGCGTGATGCGCGAGACTGCGGATAAAATCGTCCGCATCCATTGCGGCGAGCGTCTGGTCGAATGGGAGCAAGAGGGTGTGGGTGAAGCCCAACTCCTCCAACAAGCGGAGCTTATGTTCGGTGGCCATCAGCAGCCGGGGCGCAAGTTCCGGACGCAAAATACGCGCTGGATGCGGATCAAAACTCAGCGCCAGAGCGGTTCCGCCACGAGAAGCCGCCTCGCTTAGAGCGCGCTCCAGAACGGCGCGATGTCCCAAGTGCAGGCCGTCAAAGACACCAATAGCCAGAACAACTGGCCCAGGCACAGTGGCAAGTTCCGCGATGGAGCGAAGCAACACCATGTCCACGTTCACAACTCAAGCCGCGACTAGGCTCCGCGCAAGCGCGAAACCGTGGGTAAATCCAGCGCACGGCTTGCAAGCTCCGCGGGATCCAGCGTGCGAATTTCCTCCACCGTGGTGGCGTTTTCCACGCTGAAACGCCCGGATTTTGTCCGGCGTAACGCCCGCAAATGAGCGCCGCAAGTCAGCTCCTCACCGATGTCGTGCGCGTAGGTACGCACGTAAAAGCCTTTGCTACATACCACTCTGAAATCCACATCCGGCAGGCGCACCCCCGTGATCTCATGGGCAAATACATGCACAAAACGCGGCTCACGCACCACTGTCTTTCCTTGCCGCGCCAATTTATACAATGGCACACCGCCCTGTTTGATCGCAGATACCATGGGCGGCATCTGATAAAAATCCCCGTGGAACTTCTGAAAGGCCGCCTCGATTTGCGGCAGTGCAAGGCTAGGCACCGTACGCGTTTCCACCACGGCGCCATCGGCATCCTGGCTGTCGGTGGACACGCCTAAATGCAGCGTCCCTGTGTATTCTTTATCCTCAGCCATCAGAAGATCCTGAATCTTAGTGCCGCGCCCAAGCACGATTAAAAGCAGGCCCGTAGCCAGAGGATCCAAGGTACCGCAATGACCTACTTTCTTTACGCCCAAGCGCCGCCGCACCATGGCGACGACGTCGTGGGAGGTCATTCCGCTGGCTTTGTCGATGAGAAGGACTCCGTCAATTTCTAATGGGCGCATGAAAATTAAATGGGAAAAAGTGATGAAAACTGGATTCCGCAAGGGAACCTAAACCTTGGGCAGAGCCTCTAGATGCCGGGCAATTACGGCAAACACCCGCTCCTGAACGGTGCTCAGCGTACCCGCAATCCGCGCACCAGCCGCCAGAATATGTCCGCCGCCGCCGAATTCGGCACAGATTTTACAAACGTCCATGCGTACATCTTTTGAACGCAAACTGATGCGAATCATGTCAGCACTGAGCTCCTCGAAGAACACAGCCACCAGCACGCCCTCAACACGCCGGATGCCTTCAATCAACCCTTCGGTATCGTCTGGAATCGCCCCTAACTGTGAGGCAACAGCCTGTGTGAGAGCAAAACTCGCCACCCGATCTCCAAAGTCAAAGCGCAGCACATCGTAGAGCGCTCGTTGTAATTCGAGGCGACGACGAGGACAGTTCTCGTACAAACTCTGATTGATACCCCCAACGGCAACGCCTTCCCGCACCAGCGCGGCGGCAATTTCATACGTGCGAGCCGTCGTGCTCGGATACTGGAAAGAACCAGTGTCCGTCGAGATGGCGGCGTAGAGAGAATCAGCTATATCTCGACCAAGAGGGAGCGAGCATTGCTCAAAGAGTTCGAACAAAATTTGCCCAGCTGCAGGGGCCGAAGTATCCACATACACAAGATCCCCCTTCCTGTCGTTGGAAACATGATGATCAAGATTCAGCCACAGCGCTCCTGGGGCAATCACCGCCAACGTGCGTGCTCCGACACGTTCGCGCACTGCGGTATCGAGCACCACCACGACATCAAAAGCGACAGGCACCTCAGGCGGTTGAGTCACCAGCGTCGAGCCCGGCAGGAAGGCGAAGCGCTCGGGCAACCCGTCCTCGTTCCACACGGTGACGTCCTTGCCGAGTTGCTGGAGACACAGCCCCATCGCCAGAGAGCAGCCAATGGCGTCTCCATCCGGGCGAAAATGGCTCACCACAAGAAAACGTTGACGCTCCTGAAGGACAGCTCCGATTTGAGCAAGGGTGCAGTTTGTATTCATGCCTAAAAAGAAAAGGAAGTTCTGAGGCTTCAACGGCGCGCCGGGAACTCGTCGATACTCCGGAACCTTAATGCACCGCGCCTAGATTTAGGACTTGGGCGGAAGAATCGGGTTCCCAAACTCGTCCGCTGCCGGTTCAACGGGAGGCAGCAAATTAAGTTCATCCAAAAGATGGATAATCCGAGTGCCGCGCTCAATGCCGGAGTCCAGTTTGAAATGAAGATGCGGCGTATGCTTGATGATTATCCGGCGGGAAAGCAGAAACTGCAGGTGGGGCCTGCGGGTGTGCAACAGCGAGATAACTCCTTTGCGCTGGGATTCCGTACCGATAACCGAGACGTAAACGTGCGCGTTTTTCAGATCGGGAGTCACGTCCACTTGTTGGATGGTGACTAACTGGGCGTCAAATACGAGTTCTCGGAGAAAAAGGTCTCCCAGTTCCCGCTTGAGCATTTCGTTGACGCGTTCGAGACGGTGCTTGGCCATGGACAAATTGAAGGCAACGCCGGCGACGGAATTCTTTCCCGCAACCGGCAAATTGCAAAACCGATTTTAGAGAGACTGCGCGAACTTCTCCAAGACGTAGCACTCGATGATGTCGCCTTCTTCGTACTCGTCGAAGCTGCCTAAGCGAATCCCACACTCCATCCCGTTGCGGACTTCCTTAACGTCGTCCTGAAAGCGGCGGAGCGTTGCCAACCCGCCGTCGTAAATCGGCTGGCGACCGCGCAATACACGCGCCCGACCGGAACGCACGATACGGCCGTCTGTCACGTAGCTTCCTGCCACACTGCCCTTCTTCAAGTCGAACACGCGCCGCACTTCGGCGTGGCCCACGACGCTTTCACGGGATTCAGGATCCAGCAACCCAGCCATGGCTTCCTTCACCTGATCGAGCAATTCGTAGATAATGGAGTACAACTTGATCTGAACGCCTTCGCGCTTTGCGCTTTGCGCCGCATTGTTCTCAACCTTGATATTGAACCCCACCACAATCGCGTTGGAGGCGGCTGCCAAAAGCACGTCGTTCTCAGTGATTGGTCCAACGCCTACATGAACCATTTCCAAGTCGATCTTCTTGCTCTGGATCTGCTTGAGAGATGTCACCAAGGCTTCCGAAGATCCCTGTACGTCCGCCTTCAAAATGATGCGCAACGATTTACGTTTCTCATCTGCCAGAGAATCAAAGAGACTTTCGAGCGTCGGACGAACCGGCGCTTCGAGCTTGGTCATGCGCATTTTGTTCAGGCGCTCTTCTGAAAGCGCCTCTGCTGCACGCTCATTCTCCATCACCACCAACTCGTCGCCAGAATTAGGCACCCCAGTAATCCCCACAATTTTAACAGGGGTGGATGGGGGCGCAAATTTGATCGGCTTGTTGTTGTCGTCCAGCATGGACTTCACCTTGCCGCTGTAGTTGCCGCAAATAAATGCGTCGCCCGGTTTGAGCGTCCCGCTGCGCACAATAAGCGTGGCGGTGGGTCCCCTGCCCTGTTCTACCTGGGCCTCAATCACAGTGGCGCGAGCGATGCCGCCATCCGTCGCCTTAAGTTCAGCAACTTCAGCCACTAACAAAATGCTTTCCAAAAGGGTCTCCACCCCGATGCCCTTGAGCGCGGCCACCGGCACGCAGATCACATCGCCGCCCCAATCTTCCGGGGACAGCCCTTTTTCCTGCAACTGGCCTTTGACGCGATCAATATTCGCGCCAGTGGTGTCGGTTTTGGTGATGGCAACAATGATTTGAACCTTCGCCGCCTTGGCATGCGAAATAGCCTCCAAAGTTTGGGGCATGATGCCGTCATCCGCTGCAACCACCAAAACCGCAATGTCGGTGATGTTCGCTCCGCGCGCACGCATCGCGGTAAACGCGGCGTGTCCCGGAGTATCAAGGAAAGTGATGTGCTGCTCCTTATGTTTGACGGAGTAAGCGCCGATGTGCTGGGTGATTCCACCCGCTTCGCCCGCAGCCACCCGCGCCTTGCGAATGGCGTCCATGAGGGTGGTTTTGCCGTGGTCGACATGACCAAGAAAGGTCACAATCGGCGCCCGGGACTTCATCTCGGCTGCCTTTGGCTTCTCCGGCACTTTGGGCGGTTCGACCACTTTTTCAACCTGCTTGTGAACGCCCGCGCCCTTCTCGCGTTTCTCACGCTCAAAAAGAAAGCCGTGTTTTTTGCATACGGCGCTGGCCACCTCAATTTCAACCGTTTGATTCAGGTTGACGAAAATATTCATCCCCATGAGGTCACGGATGACCTCGAAGGGCCGCAACTTTAAGGCGGCCGCCAAGTCGCGCACCCCGATGGGCGGCTTAAGGTGAACCACTTTATCCTCAACTGGAGGAGGAAGCTCTGCAGGCAAGGCTTCTGCCGCAACTTCGGCGGGAACCTCCACGGCAACCTCCACTTCGGGCACCTTGGGAACCTCCACCACCTCCGGTTCGTTCAACTTGGAAATGGAGGGAAGCGCCTTGAAAGGCCTCAGCACCGAGGCGACTTTTTTCTTCTTTGGCTTATCATCGATGAGCGAAAGCGTCTCCGGCTTAGGAGCGGGAGGAGGAGGCGGCGGCGCCGGGGCGGGCACTTCAGCCGACTTGCCCCGAAGCCCGGTCGCTGCTGCGCTTTTAGACCGTGCGGTTGACTTGCTCGCAGAGGGTGATGCGGCTGGCGTTTTTGGGGTGGTGGAGCGTGGTGTTCGAGTGGCCATTCAGTACTTGGTGCGCAGAGGGAAGGGTGGAAAAATTCTAGGGGAGAGTTCCGAGAGAGGATTTGAAAGTAGAAAAACTAAGGAGCCTTTTGGGTGTTAGTCGTAGTAGCGCTTTTAATTTTCGCTATTAGGCATGTTGCCCCGCAGCGACAGCAGCCTGTCCGGCGGCGTAAATCTGCTCTGCCGTAGCGAGATCGCAGCCTGTGACGTCGCAAATATCCTGCGGTTCGCCCAGCACTTCGACGCTGTTCATACCGCTTTCGGTGAGCTTGCGCGCTATGTCTTCGGAAACCGAGAGCGCCTTCATCAGGCCGGCGATGCCCTTCTCGACGTTTTGCTCGAAAGCTTCCCGCACGGACTCGTCTTTCTCGATGGAGATATCCCAACCGCATAGACGGGATGTTAAACGGGCGTTCTGACCGCGCTTGCCAATCGCCAGCGACAACTGATCGTCGTCCACCTTGATAATGACATTCTTGCGAGCCTCTTCCAGCGTGATGGTCTTGATCTTCGCCGGTTTCAACGCCTCGATCACCAATTCCTTGATGTCCGAGCTCCAACGGATGATGTCCACCTTCTCATTGTTGAGCTCCCGCACGATGTTCTTCACTCGCGCCCCACGCATCCCCACACATGCCCCGACTGGATCCACTTTCTCGTTGGCGCTCCACACCGCAATTTTTGTCCGGTGCCCAGCTTCCCGAGCGATCCCCTTCACCTCAACGGTGCGGTCTGCGATCTCGGCTACTTCCATCTCAAAAAGACGCCGCACGAAATTCGGGTGACTGCGCGATAAAATTATTTCCGGCCCGCGTATTCCATTTTCCACCGCCACCACATACGCCCGAACCCTGTCGCCGATGGTGTATTCCTCCGTGGCCACGCGTTCGCGGTTGGGCATGATCCCTTCAAACTTACCAAGGTCGACAATGACATCCGAACGCTCAAATCGACGCACTGTTCCGGTGACAATCTCCCCGGCGCGGTCCTTGAATTCCTCGTAAATCAACTCCCGCTCGGCTTGGCGGATGCGTTGCATCATGGCCTGCCGGGCTGTTTGAGCCGCGATACGACCGAAGTCCTTGGGGGTGACGAGCACATCGATTTCCTCGCCCAGCACCACAGTGGGCACCAGCTTGAGCGCCTCGTTGAGGCTGATTTCGTCGTGCTTGTTGGTCACTTTATCGACCACGATGAGCTTGGCGATGGTCTTGAAGGTGGAGGTTTTTGGATCAAACTCCACGCGCAAATCCCTGGCCGGTCCAACTGCCTTGCGGGCAGCCGTCAGCAAGGCGTTGTTCATGGCTTCAAGCAGCACTTCACGCTTGATACCTTTGTCTCGCTCAAAAAAATCCAGACCTGCTAAAATTTCGCTATTCATACTCAAAAATTGGGAGTGGCAGAGACGGAAAAGGGGAACATCAGGGGCGAAAAAAGCGGGTAAAACCCGCCTTCAATCTCTCCTAAGCTCCCCCAAACTAACCTCCGCACTCTAAGCTAGCCAAGCATAGTAAAGGACACTGCTTGTAGAGTCAAGCGGCCAATCAGAAGACAACTCAGAAAGCAACTCGCTCGCACTGCAGCTCAATTTTCCGCCCCCTCACCCAGTAATATTGAGCTCTTTGGAAATACCAAAAATCTCCATCCGCTTACGCAGCGTGGCCCGGGTGATTCCCAGTAACTTCGCCGCTCGAACCTGGTTGCCGTTTGTGGCACGCATCGAGTGCAGCGTAAACTCCCGTTCGATCCACGGGAGCAACTGTAACTTTGTATCCTGCTCCGCCGCTTTAAGTAAGGCATCTATGGCCATCTCTTTGGTCACGACGTTTGCGAGGCTGGAATTGCGTCCGTTTGAGGCTGTGGCACTCGAATTATACTCGCTCATCACCGGCCCCGCCCCCAAAGGAATGTCCTTGGGCAAAAGCACGTCGGAGGTCGCAAAAACACAGGCGCGGTGGATGGTGTTCTCCAACTCCCGCACGTTCCCCGGCCAGTTGTGACCTTCGAGAACTTTAATGGCGTCCTCCGAGATTTTAAGCCTTGGTAAACGCTGCCGTGTGGAAACCTTTTGCAGAAAATATTCAGCCAGCAAACGCACATCTTCCATGCGCTGACGCAGCGGCGGCAACTGAATGCGAACCACGTTCAAGCGGTAAAAAAGATCCTCCCTGAATTTCCGCTCCGCCACCTCCTGTTCGAGGTTTTTGTTGGTGGCCGCAATGATGCGCACGTCGGAGTTGAGAGAACCGGAGCCGCCCACGCGTGAGAACTCGCCGTCCTGTAAAACCCGAAGAATTTTACTCTGAAGCTGGAGGGGCATATCCCCGATTTCGTCCAAAAACAGGGTGCCCCCGTTGCTCTGTTCAAAACGGCCAGCCCTCTGGCAGACCGCGCCGGTAAAGGCCCCTTTTTCGTGGCCAAAAAGCTCACTTTCCAAAAGCTGCTCCGGGATGGCCGCGCAATTGATGGCGACAAAGCTCTTCCCATTGCGCTGCGAATAAGTGTGCACGGCGCGCGCCACCAGTTCCTTGCCCGAACCGCTCTCCCCTGTGATCATCACTGGGGCGTCGGAAGATGATACACGTCCCACCATCTTGAAGACCTGCGCCATCGCCTCAGACTTGCCAACAAGCGAGTCCTGATGCTCTTCCACGGTAAGCTGCGGCTTGGCGGAAGTCGCCGCGCGCATTTCAGCCTGCGCCTTGAGAGCGACATCCATAACGGCCTTAAGCGTAAAGGGGAGCGTCTCCTTGCGAACAAAGTCGAACGCGCCCAAGCGCATGGACTCAATCACCGCCTGGGTGGTACCAAACGCGCTGGAAAGCACCACGATCGCATTGGGGGCGCGTTGCCGGATCCTCGCGAGAAGCTCCATCCCACCGAATGGGGAGAGATGCGTCTCAGCCATAAGCACATCGGGCTTTTCCTTAAAATATATCCGGAACGCTTCCTCAGAGTCGGAGGTGGTAATCACCTTGGTGGTGGCGCTGGAAAGTTGGTGGGTTGTCCAAACCAGAAAATCGGGGTCCGGATCCGCGATGAGGATAGTTTGAATACGAGCCATAAGTTAAATCCCTCCAAACCGGCGCTTACGCCGGTGAAAATCCAAGACAGCTTCAAGCAGGTCTTCCCTGCCGAAATCTGGCCAACATTTGGGGGTAACGTACAGCTCAGTATAACTCAGTTGCCAAAGTAGAAAGTTGGACAAACGCATTTCGCCCGAGGTGCGAATCAAAAGATCCGGGTCCGGCCAATCGCGCGTGTAAAGATGGCGTTGAAGATCCTCCTGGGTGAAGTTTTCGGGACGCAACAAGCCTTCCGCCACCTCCTTACAAACGGAGCGCACCGCGTCTTCCAACTCCGCGCGACCACTGTAATTAATGGCCAACACCAAGTTCATCCCGGTGTTGTGCGAGGTGAGATCGATGGTCTTTTCCAACGCGCAGAGCGCAGAAGCCGGCAGTTCCTGAAGCCGACCAATCGCACGCAGGCGGATATTGTTGGCCAGCAAAGTGGGCAGTTCAGCGGCCAAAAAGTGTTCGAGCAAACCAAACAGCGCGTGAACCTCCTCCACCGGGCGCTTCCAGTTCTCCGTGGAAAAAGCGTACACCGTCAAACAGCCAACTCCGATTTCGCAACACGTCTCTGTGACGGTTCGCAACGCAGCAGCGCCGTTTTCGTGGCCCGTGACCCGCGGCAAACCCCGCTGCTGAGCCCACCGGCCATTGCCATCCATGATAATGGCAATGTGCTTGGGCGGAGGGAGGTTGCCCAAGCCATCTTTACCTATTTCCAGTATGTTTGGGCTCTGTGCAGTCATTCTCAACCCACCCACCTTAACATCCTGTCAAAAATTTGCATTCTTCCAATTAATGCAGAATCGTCTGTTCCCGATTCGGCCCAACGCTGGCGATGCGCAGCTTGGCGCCAGACCACTCACAAATTTTCAAGAGATAATCGCGCGCATTCGCGGGAAGGGCATCCCATACACGCACCGCATCGGTAGGAGTCTCCCACCCAGGCAATTCGGTGTAAACCGGCTCGCAAGCAGAAAGCTGCGTGTAATCAGTCGGCGGCACATCCAACAATTCGCCATTAAGCCGGTAGTGCGTGCACACCTTAATACTCTTCAAGCTGTCCAACCCGTCTAGGTTGGTTACCGCCAATTCGTCAATCCCGTTAATCATCCCCGCGTAGCGCACCGCCACCGCGTCAAACCAACCGCAGCGCCGCGCCCGGCCAGTGGTCGAGCCGAATTCACGCCCCATCCCGTGCAGCATGTCGCCCAAACCGTCGTTTTCCGTGGGAAAAGGTCCCTCCCCTACCCTCGTAGTGTACGCCTTGATCACGCCTAGCACCCGGTCAATCCGGTTTGGAGGCACCCCAGAACCGGTACAAGCTCCTCCAGCCGTAGTATTTGAAGAAGTCACATACGGGTAGGTGCCAAAATCGATGTCCAAAAACGTCCCCTGCGCGCCCTCAAACAAAATCTCCTTTTTTGCAGCGACGGCCTTATGCAAAAACGCCACCGTATTGCTCACAAAAGGCCGAAGCGCCTCCCCGGCTGCCTGAACCTCCAGAATCATAGCCTCCGCGTCCAACTCCGGCAGGCCGTAACCTTTCAATATCGCGTTGTTCTCCCGCACACGCACACGCAACTTCTCCGCAAAAACTGTCGGCTGCATGAGATCGGCCATCCGCAGACCCACTCGCGCGATTTTGTCGCCGTAAGCTGGGCCGATTCCGCGCTTGGTTGTGCCGATTTTTCCGCTGCCACGGGCCAGCTCTTTGGCCTCATCCAATTGCCGGTGATAAGGAAGCACCAGATGCGCTGCGTCGCTGATCATCAAATTCTGGGAGGTCACGGCCACCCCCTTCTGGCGAAGGCCGTCGATCTCCACGGCTACCGCAACCGGGTCCAAGACGACGCCGTTGCCAATCACACAAAGGGTGCCTTCGCGTAAAATGCCCGAGGGAATCAGGTGCAAAACGTACTTGGTGCCACCCACTATGACGGTGTGACCTGCGTTGTTGCCGCCTTGGCTGCGGACAACGATTTGGGCGTGTTCGGTAAGAAAATCGATGATCTTTCCTTTGCCTTCATCACCCCATTGGGCGCCGACGAGAATCGTATTGGACATAACTATTTTGAAATGAAAGGGGTGTGAGTTTTCAGAGAGGTTAGGTGAATGCTTAGGGAGATGCCGGAGAGAGGCAAAGCGTTCGACCTTGAAGGAAAGCGGCCTTCGGGTGCAAAGCAAAACGGTGGCCTAGAGCGGAGCATGTCAGTGCTCTTTAACCCAGTTCGCCAGAGGACTGGATTTTTGGCCAACGCGGAGGAGAAAAAGAGGCTGGCCGCGTTTGGTGTCGCGGGAGAAGTTTTGCGGTTTGTGGGAAGTCTCTTTGTTCAAACACTTCCGGATCGAACGCTGCTTTTTTTTATTTTAGAGCTTAGGCTAATTGCTTGTGAATTTGGTTAGCTCATGGTTTTCATCGAGAACTTGCGCAGTTACGCAGGCTATCCCAAATGAATTCAAATCACGCTTCGGAGCATCGTCCTTCGAACTCTGCCTTAATCATCGGAGCCCTCGGTGTCGTTTTCGGGGACATTGGCACAAGCCCGTTGTACTCGTTCAAAGAATGCTTCAAGGGGACCCACAACGTCCCGGCCAACGCCGCCAACGTCATGGGCGTGCTCTCGCTCATCGTATGGACCCTCACGCTGATAGTAACCGTTAAGTACCTGCTTTTTGTGATGAAGGCCGACCGCAACGGGGAGGGCGGCATCCTCGCCCTTCTTTCACTGGCGGTGGAGAAGCTCGGCCTCGATTCTAAACGCCGCGCCGCGCTGCTTTTTACAGGCGTAGCCGGAGCCGCCTTGCTTTTTGGTGACGGGATTATCACCCCGGCCATCTCTGTACTCAGCGCCGTGGAGGGGCTCAACGTGATCACCCCGGTGTTCAAGCCGTACGTGGTACCCATCACCATCGGCATCCTTATTGGCCTCTTCTCTGTGCAGCGCGCCGGTTCGGAGAAAGTCGGGCGCTGGTTTGGCCCCATCACAGTCATCTGGTTTTCGGCCATCGCCTTGGGCGGCCTTTCGTGGATCATTAAAGATCCCGGCGTTCTGGCCTGCGTCAATCCACGGTACGCCATTGATCTGTTCTCCAACGGCGGCAGCAGAGCCTTCTTTGTGCTTGGTGGAGTGTTCCTCGTGGTCACGGGTGGAGAAGCTCTTTATGCTGATATGGGCCACTTCGGAGTCAATCCGATCCGTGTAGGTTGGTTCGCCGTGGTGTTCCCAGCGCTTTTCCTCAATTACTTGGGACAGGGCGCCTTGGTTCGCATCAAGGTTCTCGAAAACCCGGACATTATGCAGTTGGAAGACTTCAGCCCGTTTTTCGAACTCTTCCCGCATTGGGCTCTTATTCCGATGGTGATTCTTGCGGCCGCGGCGACGGTAATCGCGAGTCAGGCGCTCATTACCGGCACCTATTCCCTCACACTCCAAGCCATCCAGATGGGCTACCTGCCGCGCTTGGGCATCCGCCACACTTCGGCCCACACTCGCGGCCAGATTTACATCCCCACCATCAACTGGATGCTAATGATTGCGTGCGTGGTTCTGGTGAAGGTATTTGGCTCCTCCGAAGCGCTAGCCGCCGCCTACGGCATTGCGGTAACCCTCACCATGATGGTCACGACCATCCTCTTTTTCTTCGCAGCGCGCTACAGTTGGGGCTGGGATCTCAACCGCGTGACGCCCATCGTAGTCATCGCCCTTGCCATTGAAACCACGTTCTTCGGGGCAAATGCGCTCAAGATCCTCGATGGCGGCTGGCTGCCACTGGCCGTGGGCGCCTTCCTCCTCATTATCATGACAACCTGGCGCAGGGGCCGCCAACTGGTGCGCGAAAACCTCGATAAAGCCACCTTTAGTCAGGACGAACTCATCGAAAGCCTCAAGAACTCCGAGCGACTTATCCGCGTTCCGGGCACGGCAATCTTCATGTCAGCGAATGCCCTGCGCGCCCCCAACGCGCTCATGCACAACATGAAGCACAACAAGGTCGTTCACGAGCGGATTATCTTCATGACCATCGTCACCGACAATCACCCCTTCGTTTCTCCCAGCAAACAGGTCGAATTAACCGAAATCGCCCCAGGCTTCTGGCGCCTTAGCGGCCATTATGGCTTCCTGCAGGAACCCGATGTGCCCCAACTGCTACGCCGAGCAAAGCATTACTTCGACTTCGACTGCAACCCGGAGCAAGTCACCTTCTTCCTTGGACGCGAAACCATTGTGCCTTCCAAAGAGCGCGGCATGGCGCTTTGGCGCGAGACCATCTTTGCGTTCCTCTCCCGCGTGGCAGAACCTCCCGGCACCTTCTTCCGCCTACCCGAAGGCCGGGTAGTGGAATTGGGAATGCGCGTGGCCATTTAGAAAGTCTGTTGCCCTAAGGGCCCCCGCCTTGTGTATGTTCCACGCGTGACTCCGCTCCGGCTTTCCACTGTTCGCATCCGCAACCTCGCTCTGGTAGAAGATCTCAGCTGGTCGCCAGGGCCTGGTTTCACCGCGGTCACTGGGGAGACGGGCTCGGGCAAGTCGATCATCGTGGGAGCTTTAAAGCTGCTCATCGGGGAACGCGCCGACAAGTCGCTCATCCGCGCCGGAGAAGAGGCCTGCACCGTGGAGGGCAGTTTCGAAGTCCGGGACGCAACCTTGCTCAACGCGCAGTTGGAAGGCTTCGGTGTGGAACCTTGCGACGAGGGGTTGCTCTTGATCAAACGCGTCATGACGGCCTCCGGCACCAACCGTCAGTTTATCAACGGCACAGCGACGACCCTCAACGTGCTAAAATCGCTGGGCGACGGCTTGGTCGACCTGCACGGCCCCCACGATCACCAGTCCCTCCTTTCCCAAGACCTGCAACGCTCTCTGCTGGACGCCTTCGCTCACGCAGCAGCCCCGCTCGCCCTT
>CALQFT020000013.1 GCA_943329925.2 Opitutus sp. GAS368 | reverse complement strand
GCTCATTCTAGGAAACGGAGGGGTGGCATTTTTTTCCGGGATGTTTAATCCCACCCGACAGGCGTTGATGAACCAAATCCTGCCCAACTCCCTCATCGCCCGCGCCAATTCCCTTTTCTCTGTCAGTTTCGCCTTCCTCCACGCTTTCGGCCCCATCGCTGGAGCTCTCTTATACGCGAGTATCGGACGCCTTTCCCCGATTCTGCTCTTTGATCTGGCCACTTACTTTGTCGGCTTGGGATTGCTTTCGAAACTTTTGCTCCTTAATACGAAACAACCTTCCCTTCCCATACAGGCACCCGCCGATGCCGGATTTCTGCAGGAACTCCGCGACGCGCTTGCCCTAGTGCGCTCACGCCCCGATTTCTTTTGGATCATCCTGCGCTGCATCCTTGCCAGCACCGCACTCGGCATTGTGATCCCCATGATGCTCCCCTTCACCACAGAAATCTTAAAACTCCAACCCTCCTCTTATGGCTTTTTGCTTGGTGTTTTCGGCATCGGCGGGGCCGTGGGCAGCTTATTAATTCCCGCGACGCTCAAGCGAGTTTCAGTAGAAGCCGCCCTGCGCCTTCTAGTACTTGGAGAAGGCTTCAGTCTAACGGTTTGGACTTCACTGACCAACACACCTTTGGCATTTGCCTTCGCCTTTGTTTACGGGGCGCTGCTCTTTGGCCGAATTACCTGTCAGCTTGATTTTGTATCCTTGCGTTTACCTCAGGATTTTAATGCACGGGCCAATTCGTTTTTAGATTTAGCAATGGTCATTCCGAACGTATTGGGGGCCGTTATAGTAGCGGCTGCTGGCGCTCAGCTAAACACCCGGATGCTTCTCCGTGGCTCTGCTTTGATATTAATAACGCTAATTATAATACTTTGCGCGTTGGAATTGCATAAACGCAGGGGCCCAGCAACGCATGGCCGGCAATAAAAGACGGTTTTTTGCAATGCGGCCCCTTCCTCGATGATCTTAATGTGTTAAAATGCGGGGATGAGGACCCTTCTCAATCTCCTTTGGTTCTTTTGCGGTGGGGCCTTGAACGCCCTCCATTGGTATGCGGTCGGCGTGTTGATGGCGCTGAGTATTGTGGGGCTGCCTTGGTGTCGCGCCTGCTTTATGTTGGGAACTTTTTCGATGTGGCCCTTTGGGCGGCAGGTCGTCAACCGGCGCGCATTCACCGGCCAGGGGGATCTTGGAACGGGCGGCTGGGGGCTTCTGGGCAATATACTATGGTTGGTCTTCGCTGGGTGGCATCTGGCCGCAGTGCATCTGACCTTGGCGCTGGGATGCGCGCTCACGATCATCGGAATCCCCTTCGCACTGCAACATGTGAAACTCGCGTTTGCCTCGCTCTTCCCTATCGGTGTGTGTGTGGTGGATTCTCCCTAAGGCGGCACCGTTTATAGAAAGACCCATTGTCTTTTTACGAAGAAGGCCGGCAGTGGCGCGGTTCGTGCTACCATCCGTTGCGCAATTTATCCACCCTTCTGCGCTATGCCTCTCATCAGTCACAACGGTAAACTCCGCGGCAATTGGGGACTCTTCCTAGTCCCGGCCAACCTTATTTTCGGCGTGACGCTTTCTTATCGAATGCGCACCGGTGAGATTGTTCACGATCTGTTTTACTGGGTGATGATTTCCATCATGTTCACGGATTTCCTCCTGGACATTTCCAGCACCAAAAAACACCGCATGGAGGTGGTCAAAGACTTCCGCTCTGTGCTGCGTCTTTATTCCCGTGGGTGGATGATTCCGGATCTTTTGGCGGCCATTCCATTCGAGTATTTTGCGGACGTTTTTCACTGGGAAAGCGACTGGTTCCTGCTGCTGCGAGTGCTTCCCCTGACCAAAACGTTCAAGGTGTCCGCGGTGCTTGCGGATCTCCAAATGATTCTCCAGCTGCCCCGCGCGATGATGCAGCTCATGTCGCTGGGATACTGGGCGATTCAAGCGATGCACGCAGTGGCCTTGGGCTGGTGGTGGGCCGGTGGCTCGCCAGATTCCATCGATACCACGCCCGCGAAAGTCGCCTGGGTTTGGGAAGATGACCAAAAGACACAGTTGGTTCAAAAGACCATCGCAGAGCCGGAGACCCGGAAGTTTACCAACTTTGAGGTGTACCTGCGCTCCCTTTACTGGACGGTCACGACGATGACCACTATCGGTTACGGGGATTACAGCCCGGCGAAGGACAACAACCAGCAGATCATCTTCACCATTTTCGCACAGATCGCCGGGGTGTCCTTCTACGGATACATCGTCGGTAACATCCCTGTTTTGATCGCCAACCGCGATGCTGCGCGCGCCGCGTTTGAAAGCCGCAATGAAATCATCAATGAATTCATGCGCATTAAGCAGCTGCCCGTCGGCATGCAGGATCGCGTTCGCGACTACTACCAGTATCTCTGGGAGTCCCGCAAAAACGTGTCCGATGCCGAAGTCCTCGGCACTCTACCGCACGCCCTTTCCGTCGATGTGCTCGTTTTCCTTAACAACGACATTTTGCAGAAGGTGGAGTTCTTCAAGGGCGTGAAGGAAATTTTCATCCGCGAAGTCGTCGGAATGTTGACCACAGAAGCTTATATTCCTGGGGATTACATCATCCGCGAGGGCGAGTTCGGCACTCGGATGTACTTCCTCACCAACGGGGAGGTGGACATCATTGTGAACGGACACCGCGTCGCGGGGCTCACCACGGGATCGCCTTTCGGTGAAATGGCTCTGGTCTCTGGGGATAAACGCAACGCCAGCGTCCAAGCCACCACTTACTGCGACGTCTACGTTCTAGACCGAAGCGGCTTCGACCAGTTGCGTTCCCGTTATGAAGACTTCGATCGCAACGTCGTCGAAATTACAGAGAAACGCGCTGCGGCAAACCGCAAAACCAAGGAAGACCGCGATCTCGCCGCTGCCAAGGCCGCTGCTGAAGCCGCCAAGTCTGAGAATGAATCCGGTCCAGAGACCACCGCGTAATAAGTAAAGTGCGCATCGGTTGCGCGTGGTGAATTCCACGCGCAACCGGGGGTGCGGACGGTGGCCCCCCACCCCGAGGAACTGCGCTGGGCGAATCAGGGGATTCGCCTTTCGCTGATCGCAAGGCTTTTAGGACGTTTCCAAGACCCCCTTGGGAACGGGAAGGATATGTCGGAAACAAGAGTTTCCGTCCCACCTTTGCTGCTTTTCCTACCGTACCCGGCAGGTCTGCAGAACGAGTTCGACCGTCCGGGCCGTTGCGCCCTGATGGTCCCGCAGCGCATACATCGCATTCACCCCCAAAGCCTCGCAGCGAAGGGGATTTCCAAGCAGAGACGAAATGGCTTCCTCCATGGCGGTTTCGTCCGCCACCTGAACCGCGCCATCTGCCGCCAGAAGCAGCCGTACCACGGCTTCGAAATTTTCCATGTGTGGCCCGAAAACCACCGCCTTTCCAGCAAGCGCGGGTTCGACAGGGTTCTGCCCGCCCGCAGCCCTGAGGCTTTTGCCAACGAAAGTCACGCTTGCCAACGCGTACCAATCGGTGAGTTCACCTGTGGTATCCACCAATAAGACATCCCAAGGCGAAGCGGTGGGCAGTGCGCTGCGGAGAACGACGGAAACGTTCAAGGCCTCTAATTCCGCAAGCAACCCAGCAACACGTTCCACATGCCGGGGAGCAATGGCGAGGCGCAGCGTCGGATGTCGGAGGCGCAACCGCTTCCAACACTCCACCAACAAGGACTCCTCTCCATCATGGGTACTGCCGGCCACCCACAGAGGGGCGTGCTCGGGCATTCCGGAGGCCTTTAGGAGTTGTCTCAACGCGGGAACGCATGAGCCCACCTTTGCCGCATGATCAAACTTAACGCTTCCCGTCAGGTGCAATCGCTCCGGGGCTACTCCCACGACTTCCCAACGCGCACGATCCTCCTCGTCAGGAATGCCTACCCACTCCAAAAGTTGGAAAAACGGCGCCACCCATCGCTTGGACTTGGCAAAGCGCCCGGCGGATCTCGGCGAAAGCCTGGCATTAGCGAGCATCACCGGAATCCCGCGGGCTTGGCAGTCCACCATCAGGTTCGGCCAGATTTCGCCCTCCACCAGCAAAAGCCCGAGGGGACGTATCAAATCAAGCGTTCGTCGCACCGCACTTTGGCTGTCCACGGGATTGTACATGGGGAACAACCACTCTGCAGCCGCAGCCGTAGCGAGGGTGTAGCCGGTGGAAGTCGTCACGGACAGGACGATGGACAATTCCGGGACTTCCGCCTTCAGGGCGCGGGCAAGCTTCAACGCCACAAGTGTTTCGCCCACACTGATGGAACGAATCCAAAGCCAGCGTCGACTTTTAAGCCGCGCAAAGTCTCCCGGTTCAAACCGTCCTAAACGTTGGCCAAATCCCGCCTGAAAATTTCCCCGGCGAAACATACGCCGCAAAAGACCCGGCAACAGCAGCGCCGCGGCAAACGGAAGAGCAAGCCGGTAAACCATGAGAGAACGAGTCAACTCTTGGCGGGCCGGGGAAGAAAGCTTGAGGCTGGCGGGGCGTTCGTGCCGATCCATGGGAAATGAGATCTAAAAAAGCTACCCCGCGTGAGCCGGAATTCCCAGCGGTCTGTAACCCGCATCGCGTTGAATCCAGAACTTAGGACTTCGGCTTGAAGCCCTTAGCGAAAAGGAGAGAGACGCACAAAGCAAAAACCCCAGCCTGGCAAGGGACTGGGGCTTTGCAAATGTACTGTCAGTAGGATTTACAGGTGAGAGGCCACCGCGTGCTCCAGTTTAACGATGTCTGCCGCAAACTTCCGGATGCCTTCGGCAGTTTTTTCCGTAGCCATTGCGTCTTCGTTGAACAAGAAGCGGAACGCTTTCTCATCAAGGTGCATTTTTTCCACATGGGCAGCCTTAGCGGCAGCCACGTCGAGTTTCCGCACCACAGGCTCCGTGGAGGCGGCCAATTTCGCGAGTAAATCAGGCGAAATGGTCAGCAAATCACTCCCCGCCAACTCAACAATCTGAGAAACATTGCGGAAGCTCGCCCCCATGACTTCCGTCTCGTGACCGAAATGTTTGTAGTAGTTAAAAATGGTTGCAACCGACTGCACCCCTGGATCTTCCGCGCCCGTGTAATCCCGCTTGTTGGCATTCTTGTACCAATCATAGATTCGGCCCACGAAAGGAGAAATCAGCTGCACTTTAGCTTCCGCACAAGCCACGGCCTGAGGCAGGGAGAAAAGAAGCGTAAGATTGCAATGAATGCCTTCTTTCTGAACGATTTCTGCGGCCTTGATACCTTCCCAAGTGGACGCGATTTTGATCAACACGCGGTCTCTGGAGATGCCCGCCTTTTCATACAATGCAATCAACTGCCGTGCCTTGGCCACCGTCCCGACGACGTCGAAAGAGAGGCGAGCGTCGGTTTCGGTGGAAACGCGGCCGGGGACGATTTTCAAAATCTCCAACCCAAAGGCGATGAGGATATGGTCGATGATGTCATCGAGCTGTTTGGCTCCGGTAAGGCCGCTATTTTTACGATCGGCAATAGCCGAATCCAAAATGGGGCTGTACTTGGGGTTGGTGGCAGCCTGGAGAATCAAGGACGGATTAGTGGTCGCATCCTGGGGTTTGAATTCACGCATGGACTCAAAATCGCCCGTATCGGCGACGACCTTGGTGAATTGCTTGAGTTGTTCGAGCTGGGAAAGGGTACTCATGGCTTATGGGGTGTATTGGGAATAAGTTAGGTCTGCTTTAGATTGATAGTGAGAAACTTACAGGTGTATGGCGTGACCATGGGCCTGCCCCGTGGCTTCGTGAATCATTTCACTCAACGTGGGGTGAGCGTGGATGGTGCCTTCTATTTCGTCGATGGTCGCCTCCAAAGTAATGGCCAAACCAAGCTCTGCGATCAACTCGGTGGCTTCCGACCCGATAATGTGCGCGCCGAGCACTTCGCCATGAGGTTCGCCCAGAATCAGCTTCACAAAACCCTCAATTTCGCCAATCGCACGCGCTTTACCGCTCGCGGCATAGGGGAACTTGCCCACCTTGAAAGAGATGCCCTTTTCCTTCGCGGCCCGTTCCGTCAGCCCCACGCTCGCCACTTGAGGCTGGCAGTATGTGCAGCCTGGGAAAGTCCCGACCTTCTTCGGCGGGAACCCTGCCTGAAACATTCCATTCACCGCTTGAACTGCCTCAAAACTAGCCACATGCGCAAGCCATGGCGGCCCGATAATGTCGCCCGCCGCGTACACTCCCGGCACATTTGTCTCGTAACGCTCGCTGGTCTGAATGTAGCCCCGTTCATTCAAGGCTAGCTTCAGCGTCCCACCAGGATGCAACGGTTGCACTCCAATCGCGACCAAGCACACCTCAGCCTCCAGCTCCTGCCGCACTCCCTTTACATCCTCCACCGTAATTTTCACACCGTGTTCGTCCGCCTCGGTTTTGACTGTCTTGTGCGACGTCAACACCTTAATCCCCTGCTTTTTAAAGGATTTCTCCAACTCCACGGAAACTTCGACATCCTCCACGGGCAACAAATTCGGCAGCATCTCCACCACCGTCACCTTGGTGCCGAATGCGTTGTAAAAATACGCAAACTCCACCCCGATCGCCCCCGCGCCAATGACAATGAGGCTCTTGGGCTGCTGGGGTAAAATCATCGCCTCCTTGCTGGAGATGACCGTCTTGCCATTGAACCCGAATCCGGGCATCGGCCGAGGAAGGCACCCCGTGGCGACCAAAATTTTGGCAGTAGCAAGCGTCTGAACCGCTCCGTCGGCGGCCTTCACCGTCACCGAGCCGGCTTTGTCCAAAGAAGCCTCCCCCTTGATGTAGTCGATCTTGTTCTTTTTGAAGAGAAACTCGATTCCACCCGCATTTTTGTCCGAGACATCGCGCGAACGGCCCACGATCTTAGTCCAGTCGTAGGAGACATTATCTGCCTTAATCCCAAACTCAGCTGCTCGGTGAGCAAAGATGTGATACAGTTCGGCGTTGCGCAGCAAAGACTTCGTCGGAATGCAGCCCCAGTTCAGACAGGTGCCACCAGCGCGCTCTTTTTCCACGCAGGCCACTTTTTTCCCAAGCTGTGCTGCTCGAATAGCCGCCACATAGCCAGCCGGCCCGCCACCTATGACAATCAGGTCGTAGTTCATACGCGCCGAACCATGGCGGCACGACGGGACACGGTCAACTCTCCTTGCACGAACTCCACGCGAACTCCACGCGAAGTCCACGGGCGCAATCTTCACGAGGCTAACGAAAACTTCTGCGTATGGGGGTCTCAAGCGGGTTTGGAGCCGTCTCAGCCTCCTTTGTTGAAGCGGGTTGGGTTGAATTGGCCCGCTTGGCTTTGGCGCTCTTTGGCGCTCTTTGGCCGACTAGCAGCCGGGGAAACGGGCTGCCCCTCTCCGTCTCCCGGCGCAAAGTATCCGGAGCCATGTTTATGCGCATGGCCGTGGTGCATCGAAGACACTTTGCCGGAGGCTTTAGCGGGCGCCGCCGTTTTTTGCCCCTGGGCACACTGCCCACACTTTGGGCAATGGGCGCAGCTAGAAAGGAAGACCAAGGCGACCAACCCAGCCGCCCCTAGAATCAGACGATGATTCAACCGATGCTCGGCGCACTGAATTTGTTCGGGCTGCGAAATGGCAAAGCCTGAAGGGAGCTCCCAACAGAGGGAAGTGTGGGAAGTGTGGGAAGTGTGTACAGAGCCAAAGGCCAGGGGCTTGGGGCTCACGAGCGAAAGAAAGTTTCGCAAAACACGAGTCCACCGGCGCATCGGCGAAGGGGCTTCGGCCGCAATAGCCAGCTTCGCAGCACTAAGGTTTGGTGCATGAGGTATCGAATGAGGTATCGAATGGGGTGTTAAATGGGGTGTTAAATGGGGAATAAGTTTGGATAGCCGTGGATTGCGGCATGGATTGCAACTAAGATTGTTAGGTGTTTGCATCGAGTCCTCCTTGGTGTTGGTAGTTCAATGTTTGCTACGGATTTCAAGGGGGGAAAAGTTTGAGGAAAATGAGTAAAATTGAGGTGATAAACCCCTCTAGCCCGAAACCTGCTTCACCTTGCTTAGAATACCCCCTTTCTTTATCTTTTTTGCCGGCTGGGACGGAATAGACCCTCACGGGATGCATCTGCGGCCACCCAGTTGACCTTACATTTTTCAGATACACTTCCAGACACACTTCCAGACAAACTTTCAGATACACTTCCAGGCGCTTATCTCCTTAATTTAAAACACCTTGCAGGCAGCAATTCGACCCGGGACAACTCGGGAAGCCGCACCCGATTCGTACCCATGAGATCTCGCTTTAGATCATTCACACTCCTCGCCTCGCTCGCCCTTTTTGTGGGACTGGCGAGCTCCGCTTTCGCCAAAACAGCGGCCAAACCGCAGAAGAAAGTAGCCTCCACCCCGAGTTCCATGGTGGATAGCGAAACCGGGCAGGCGTCCCCCATTAAGCCGGTTTTAAAGGTCGAACCGCAAGAAATGGCCCGCCGCTTCTTCAAGGAGGCCCTTTCTCCCTACGGGGAATGGCTTGATTTGGGTGAGTATGGCCGGTGCTGGAAGCCCAAAAACGTGGCAGAAACGTGGGCCCCCTACACGGTCGGATCTTGGGCTTACTCCCGCTACGGTTGGACATGGCTGAGCAACGAAGACTTCGGTGGAATTGTGTACCACTTCGGCCGCTGGGTGCATGCCAAAGAAGAGGGCTGGTGTTGGGCACCTGACTTGGAATGGGCCGCCGCTTGGGTCAGTTGGCGCTACGGGACGGAAACCATCGGCTGGGCTCCGCTTCCGCCCAAAGCCAAGTGGAATCCCGCCACTGGAATAGGCATTTGGGCAGACCGCGAGTACAATACCGGCCCCGACAATTACGTGTTTTGTTCCATCAAGGATTTTGATGATGCGGATCTGAGCACGGCTTTGATAGACCCCTCGGAAAATGGCGCCTGCATTTTACACACCGTCAACATCACAAACATCTCGGAGTTGGGGAAATCCATATTTGTTGGCGGCCCCGCCTACAACTGGGTGGCGGCGCGTGTACGCGGTGAATTACCGGTGATCCGCGTGGTGAAAGAACGCAGTCTGGTAAAGTTCAGGGAACAGTTGCGCGAGTCGGCTGATGGCCCGGCGGTGTTCAAGGATCTGATTCAAGGGCACCGTGTCACGATGGTCTCTCCAGAATGGGGACTTCTTTCCGACCCACGCCGTGCGGATGCGTTGGGATTTACTGGGGAAGTAGAAGAGAAAGATAAGAAAGTCTCCACCGTGGTTTGGTTGGAGGGCAAAACGGCGCCGGCGCTCGAAGCCGAGGCCAAAGAAGCGCCCGTAATAAGAGAGGTAGCGGTTTTGAGTGGTTGGGAGCCGCTGCGTGAGGAAGAGCGGACGCTGCTTCTGGCAAAAATCGCGAAGGAATCTGCGGGAATGTCTCCTGAGACACACCCAGCCGAGTCGTTCGACGCCAAGCGCGACATGCCCAGCACGCATTAGGGCTGGGCACGCCGAAGTTCACTTCCGAGCGCCGCGGATTAAGAGAATCTCCCCTCAGCTGAGAGTGGCCTTCGTCGCTCCAGTCGAGATGCCTCCATCCACGAGCAGCGTTTGACCGGTGACATAACGACTGGCCTCTGAGGCCAGGAATATGACCGGCGCATCCAGATCGTTAGGCGCACCGGGACGCTTCAATGGAATTCGATCACAGAGGTAAGCGAGCCATTCGGCGTTTTCGTACAACACCTTGTTTTGATCGGTGCGAAACCAACCTGGCGCGAGGCAATTGACGGTGATCCCGTGTTTTCCCCAATCGTCGGCGAGGCTCATGGTAAGCTGTTTGACGCCGCCCCGGCTGGCTCCATAAGGCGCCAAGCCTGCATAACCGGCCACGCAGGTGACCGAGCCAATGTTGATGATGCGACCATAACCGTTGCGGATCATGGATTGGGCAACCGCTTGGGCCGTGAAAAAGGTGCCACGCAGGTTGGTATCGACAACCAAGTTCCAATCATCCCAAGTCACGTCGATGGCGGGCTTGCGAACATTGCAACCCGCGTTGTTCACCAGAATGTCGATTTTTCCGAATGCAGCCTCCACTTGCGCGACCGCTTCCTGAATGGAGCCGTGATCGCGCACATCCAGCGAGGTGGCAAAGGTGCGGCGCCCGAGCGCCTCGATTTCACGCTGAAACGGCGCCAGCGAATCCGCGTTACGGCTGGTCATGGCGATGTCCGCACCGGCGAGGGCGAGGGCGCGTGCGAAGTACTGCCCGAGACCGCGGCTGGTGCCGGTGATGAGCGCCACCCGGCCGGATAAGTCGAAAAATTGCATATATAAAGAGCAGGTTAGGGGTGGAGAACGACTTTCATAAGGCCCGCTTCATGCGAGTAAAGGCGCTCAAACCAGAGTGGACCTTCCTCCAGAGGAGCAAAGGCGCTGAGCATGGGCTCGACCTGAATTAGGCCGGCCGCGAGCAGTTCGATGCACGCAGGAATTTCCCCGCCGGACGCGCAAGAGCCTTGGAGCCGGATTTGCCGGGTCACCACGGATTGCAATGGAAGCTCAATACGCGGGGCGATGTTACCCACAAGGGTCACGGTGCCGCCTTTGCGTGTGCTTTCTATCGCTGACTGAACGGTGACACTGGTGCCCACGCATTCGAAGGCAACATCGGCGCCCCGACCGTCTGTCCATTGGCGCACCAAGGCGGGGACATCCTGCTCCTTGGCGAGAATAGAATGGGTCGCTCCGAGGCTTAAGGCGATGCGAAGACGCCCTTCGTCAACGTCCACGGCGATGATCTTGCGGCAACCGGCAAGTTTGGCGGCTTGGAGGGTCAGCAGGCCAATCATGCCGACGCCAACGACCACTGCGGTGTCGTTAAGTTCCACAGGAGTCAGATGCACGGCATGGACTGCAACGGAAATAGCCTCGATCATCGCGGCCTTCTCAAACGCAAGCCCCTCCGGTAAACGGTAAAGCACCCGTGCGGGCACCGTCACAAATTCCGCGAAGGCCCCCGCCCGGCGATAGTCGCCACAGGAGACGCCCAGCACCTGCCGGGCATCACACAAATTGATCTGGCCACGTTTGCAAAAATGGCACTGCCCGCAGGAAATGGTGGAGTCGAAGGTCACCCTGTCGCCAAGGGCGAAGTCCTTTACACCACTACCAAGGGCGGCAATAACCCCGGCGGCCTCATGGCCCATGACCAGAGGAGGGATGCGGCGGCCCGTGCTACCGTCATAGCCGTGTACATCGCTGCCGCAGATGCCACAGGCGCGAACTTGAATCAAGACTTCGTCAGAAGCGGGGCTGGGTTGGGGCAGATCCTGTAATTCGAGTTGGCGGTATTGGGAGAGAACGAGGGCTTTCATCTAATGGAATTGTTTATGCAAAATCGGGCCGCTAAATCGGAGGAAAAAACGGCAAACACGAGGAAAAGATTGTGACTATGAATAGCGAATTGCGATGATGATTTTAGTTTGCCATCCCAAGCGCAACTGGAACCCATGCTCAATCAACCGATAGTCTTTGCCCCCATTTATCAAGAACGGCCTTGGGGCGGTCGGGCGCTTCAGGAGCACTACGGGCGCCGCCTACGAGCAGGAGCGATCGTTGGGGAAGCGTGGGAGATGGTGGACCGTCCAGAAGCGCAAAGTGCAGCATGCGCAGGCGCTTACGCAGAGGCCACCTTGCACTCGCTTTGGAAGGGACACCGGGCGGCAGTTTTCGGGAAAAACGCAGGGCAATCCGAGCGATTTCCTCTGTTAATTAAACTGCTGGATGCTCGGGAAACGCTCTCCGTGCAGGTGCATCCCTCCGGACTGGAGGCGGGAGAGAGCGGTACGGAGCCTAAAAATGAGTGGTGGTACATTCTTGAAGCGGAGCCAGGTGCGGCAGTGTACGCGGGCTTTCGTAAGGGAGTGGATCGGGCGGCGCTGGAACAGGCACTCGCAACGGGCGAAGTGGAGGCGCTGCTGCACCGGATTCCAGTGGCGAAGGGGGATTCCATTTACGTGCCGGTGGGGCGCTGCCATGCAATAGGAGCCGGGTGCCTGATTGCGGAAGTGCAACAAAACAGCGACACAACCTACCGTATTTTTGATTGGAATCGAGTGGGATTGGATGGGCAGGCGCGGCCTTTGCACATCTCCGAATCGCTGGCATGCATTGATTTTAGCGACCACGAGCCCTCGTTGGCCCCCCCCTTGCAGAAGGCTGCATTTGGCTGTGATTTTTTTGGCGTGGAGTGGCTCGATTTAAAGGAAAGCCGCAATGTCGTAGGGGAGACGGGTCCACTGTTCATGGTGGTGGAGGGAGAGGTTCAGGTGGGGGCGCACCGGGCGGTGAAAGGCGATTGGTTTGTCCTACCGGTGGAGGCGGGGGCGGTGGAGTTTGTTCCCCAAACGGAAGGTGCGGCCCTGTTACGAGTCAGCCTTCCTGACTGCAGTTGCTAAAACTGCACAAAATGCGGTTGAGAACCCGCAGAGTTGGCGGATAGTTGGGGAGCGTATAATCGACCACTCCCATGAACCACTCTTCCCGTTTTTTGTCCCTGTGCCTCTGCCGTCCGGCGCGTGTGGCCGCCGCGATGGCCGGTTTTGCGATGCTAACCATCTCGGGTTTGGCCCATCCTGGGCTCACGATTTACAACGGCCGATTCGCCGTTGTGCGCGACTCTGTCCCGCTGGAACTCAAGGCCGGTGAAAACAGCATCCGTTACTCCGGGGCAACGGCCAGCTTGGACCCTAGTACCGTCATTCTGAGAGATCCGTCGGGTAAGGTTCCGCTTTCGATTTTGGAACAAAACTACCAAAACGACCCGGTGAATCAGCTCACATTGCTGGATCGCTACGAGGGGCAGGTGCTGAGCTTTCTGGTCCACGAGGCGCAAAAAGCAGATCGTGTCGTGGAGGGGAAAATCATCCGCAGCGGGTATGTTCCCGGAGGGCAATCCGTCGAACCGATGATCGAGGTGGACGGCAAGATCGTGTTTGAGCTGCCTGGACGGCCCCTGTTCCCAGCGGTCAAAGACGAGGGGGTGCTGCTCAAGCCGGTGTTGAGTTGGAAAATTCAAAGCCCCGAGGCCGCCAGTTTACAGGCGGAACTGGCGTATCTCACCCAAGGGCTGGAGTGGAGCGCCAGCTACAATTTGGTGCTGCCCGAAACCGGAGAACTCGCCGACATGAACGGTTGGGTGACCATGAACAACCACTCTGGCAAACAGTTTGACAGCGCCCACATCAAGCTGCTCGCGGGAGACGTACACCGCGCGGAGCCGCCGCCTGGCGCTCCCCAAATGCTGGCCATGATGGCCCGCGCCAAGAGTGATTCTTTACCCGAAGTTTCAGAGAAAACCTTCGACGATTTCCACCTCTACACCCTCCCGCGCCCAACCACCTTGCGGGATCAGGAAACCAAACAAGTGGAATTTGCGCGCGCAGCCGGAATCCCCACAAAGCGAACTTACTTATACGACCCGCTGCTTGGGGCGCAGTTTTTTGGCCAGATCATCATCGAGAGCAATTGGGGAGCGTCCCCCTCCAAGAAGGTGGAGTCGCGCCTGGAGTTCACGAATTCCGAAGCGTCAAAGCTCGGAATTGCGCTGCCTGCCGGGGTGTTGCGCGTCTATCGCAAGGATGGTGAGCAGTTGGAATTCGTGGGGGAAGACCGACTGGATCACACGCCGCGCAACGAAAAGGTCCAAGTGAAGCTGGGCAACGCGTTTGATCTGGTCGGGGAGCGCAAACGGACGGACTTCCAATTGGATAATGCCCGAAAGATGATGGATGAGAGCTTTGAAATCAGACTGCGTAACCAAGGAAAAAACGCAGTCGAGATCCGCGTAGTAGAACACTTGGTGCGGACGGCCAATTGGAAGTTAACCGCGAAGAGTCAGGAGTTTCAGCCGTTGGACAGCCACACCGTGGAGTGCGTGGTGCCGGTCCCTGCGGAGGGTGAAACCGTGGTCACGTACACGGTGCATTACACCTGGTAAAGCGAGGCGTCCACCCAGCGCGCCACGGCTAGAGCACCCGATGCGTCGGGACCGGTTTGCCGGGGCGAAAATACTCCAGATGCTCTAGGGCCACTGATAAACCCGCGACCTCCCGCGCTACGGGAGGCAGCGACGCGCGCAGCACCTCGGCAAGTTGCGTCGGGTCCGCTTCGGCGCGCAAGTTCACAATCAGCTGACCGGAGCCTGCAGGCTGCTCCAACCGAATCGCCAGTTCAGGCACAAAATCGTTGCGCACCAAGTTGACCACGGCGATGTCGCCCAAGCCGACCTCCGGACTGAATGTCATTTTTAAGTGCGCAATTTCAGCCCCCATCTCCAATAAACGGCGCTGCATTTCCCCGGCCAAAGAACGGAGGAACCCGTTGGCGTCAAACTCAGTTTCCACCGTGCAGGCGACCGTGGCATTGAGCCAGCCCAACAACGCCTCCCCTTCCGCGTACACCTCATAATCAACGTCCATACTGGCACGCTGCACCTGCTCACCAGCCTCAATTTGCGAAAACCACTCCTCAAGCCCAGCGCCCGTTCGCACAGATGCCGCCAGCACCTTCACCTGCGGAAATTCGCGCTGGATCGCCGAGCTGAGCACCTCCATTTGCCCAGGAACCAGCAGCTCGGATTTGCTAATGACCACCACATCGGCCTCCTCCAACTGCTTGCGATAAATATAAAGCACCTTCGCCGAAAAATTGCCGCCCGGTGCCAATCCAAATACACGCATCGCACGTTCGGGATCCACCAGCACGCTCAGCGGAGCCACGCGAAACTGGTCGCCATACATGCGCCGCAACGGGTAGGTCACCGTGGCAACCAAATCGGTGCAACTGCCCACAGGTTCGGCGATGAAGACGTCCGGGCGGCTGGCTTCCGTAAGACGCTCAGCGGCATCCACCAAAGAATTGAATCGGCAGCAAAAACAGCCTCCCGGAATCTCCTCGGTGGCAAAGCCCTTGGAACGCAGCATCGCAGTATCAACCAGCTCCTGCCCCTGATCGTTGGTGATAAGACCCACGCGCAATCCCTTGGAGACCAGGCGCTGGGCAAAAGCCGCCACGGCCGTCGTCTTACCTGCGCCGAGAAAACCGCCCAGCATCACGTACAACGCTTTTTCAGGAACAGTCGCACTAGCGGGTTGAAGGGGAACAACGGAAAGGGAGGGAAGGTCAGTCACGAGCGTAGCCTAACAGATCCAATGCGCCAGACGCAAGCCCTTGCGAGATGCGAGACCTTTGATGCACCAAGGCAAGGCGCGATACCGCACTCGGCCTGTGGGCATGGGATTTTACGACATCCCAGCAACGCTCCTAAAGCGCCCCTTACCGTTCGCCCTTCTGGTGGCGAATGTCCTCGCCCTTGTACAAGTAAAACACCTCTTCGGCGATGTTCGTCGCGTGGTCCCCCGCCCGTTCCAGCGCCTTGGCCACGGTCAACAAATGCAGCTCCCGCGCCGTCGTCGAGGGATCCGCCACGATACTATTCTCCACTTCCCGCGCGGCCTCCTTGTATTCCGCATCCACCAGCTTGTCGCGCCCGATAACCTCCAGCGCCAAATCCGTGTCCCGCTCCACAAAAGCCTTAATACTATGACGCAACATCGACTGCACCTCCGCCGCCATCAACGGGATGTTCGAGAGCGACTTTAACTCAGGTCCGCGGCTCAAATCCCGGGCGCGACGTGCGATGGTCGTGGCCTGATCAGCGATGCGTTCCAATTCGCTGGCGATCTTGGAGGCTGTAATCAAAAACCGGCAATCCCGCGCCATCGGCCCATGCGTGGAGATATAAGTAACCACCTTCTCGTCGATGGACTTCTCCAACTGGTCGACCTCGGCGTCCTCAGCCTCCACGAGTACCGCCAGATGATCGTCACGCTCCATTAGAGCACGAATGCTTTGCCCCAAATTGCGTTCAGTGAGGCCGCTCATCATGAGCAACTGCTCACGGATTTCGTTCAAATGTTGTTCCCAATACACGGACATAAAAAAGAGGAATTAAAAATTACAAAGAAAGATTACGAATAAAATGAATGGACCCCTACCGCCTAACTTCTAACCAAAACGGCCGGTGATATAATCTTCGGTTTGCTGCTGGCTCGGTTTGGTGAAGATCTTTTGCGTGGCATCCATCTCAATGAGTTTACCAAGGTAAAAGAACGCCGTCATATCCGAGCAACGACCGGCCTGCTGCATGCTGTGGGTCACAATCACAATCGTAAATTTCTTCTTCAATTCTTGGATAAGCTCTTCGACCTTGCTTGTGGCAATCGGATCCAATGCCGAACAAGGTTCGTCCATTAAAATCACCGCCGGTTCCACCGCAATCGCGCGGGCGATGCATAAGCGCTGCTGCTGCCCGCCGGAAAGTCCCAGCGCGCTACTGTGCAAACGGTCTTTTACCTCATCCCACAACGCCGCGCCACGAAGGCTCTTCTCCACCACTTCATCCAGTCGCTTCTTATCCTTCACTCCCTGCAACTCCAAGCCGTAGGAAATGTTTTGGTAAATGCTTTTGGGAAACGGATTCGACTTCTGAAACACCATCCCCACTTGGCGCCGCAGCGAGATGACGTCCACCGTGGGATCATAAATATTCACACCCTGAATGCGAACCTCTCCGGCACCGATGCGCGTGCCCTCAATGAGATCATTCATACGATTAAAGCACCGTAAAAGCGTCGATTTTCCACATCCGGATGGCCCAATGAACGCCGTGACATGCTTGGCCGCTATATTCATATTCACCGCATGGAGCGCCTTTGATTTTCCATAATAAAAATCCAAGTGATCTACTACGATCATCGGAGTCGGAGTTGGGAGGGCATCGGCGGCTGGTTGAATGGAAGGCGGATTCACAATCTTGGAAGGCATATCAGCGAGTTGAGAGCTCATAAGAAACAATTAAAAAAGGCCCCGCACGGTTACCAACGGTAGCGGGCTCGCAGCCTGTTACGTAAAATCACGGAAGAAAGCGCAATCCCAAGAACCAGCCCGAGAAACACAAATGCAGTTCCAAACTGCACGCGCTCGGTGTAGGCGTTCTGCGGAATTTTGGAGGAAACCACGTAGATGTGATAGGGCAGCGCCATCACCCCCTGAAATAGGACGTCCAGCACATGGTCCACCTGCCAAGGCAGTCGGTCCCGCACCACATACGCGGCGGTGAACATGATGGGCGCAGTCTCGCCCGCCACACGTGCTATTCCCAAAATAGAGGACGTCAAAATCCCCGGCAACGCGTACGGTAGCACGTTGGTACGAATGGCTTCCCATTGGGTAGCACCCAAGGCCAGCGACCCTTCCCGGAAACCCTTCGGCACCGCCTTGAGCGACTCCTCACTTGCTGTAATGACCACCGGCAAGACCATAAACGCCAGCGTGAACCACCCGGATATCAGCGACACGCCCCACCCCGTGAAGTTCAGGTAGCCAAATCCCAACGGTATGTAGAGGTGACTCGGATCCGGAGCCGAAGCGAAGATCGGGGCAAACAGCACAAACAGTCCGAACCCAAAAAGCCCAAACACGATGGACGGAACTCCCGCGAGGTTCAAAATCGCCAGCTGCAGCAGCTCCACCATCCGCCCGCCCCGGCTGTATTCGTTCAAAAACACCGCCGCGCTAATCCCCACAAACAGCGCAATCGCCATCGACCCCACCACCAGAAAAAAGGTCCCTACAATACACGGAAAAATGCCGCCGGCACTGTACACGTACGTTTCCTCGGCAATGGTCGGATTTGCATGTGCCTCCATGTATTTGCGAAACTCGCGATCGCCAATCTCATGATGCTGCCCCTCATGATCGAACACATGCAACGTCTCGGGTGATTCGATTAAAAAAGCGATGTTCACAAACGGAAACTCCCGTGTGAAAATCGTATCCGCACCTTTCACAAAAATCACACCAAAGATGGCCGTAGCCGCCAGCAAAACCGAGTAGGTCGCCATGCGGAACACATTAAACGCCCGACGCTCCGAACGCATTGCAGCGGTCGCAGGCCGCATGAAGGGATGCGGCGGCGGAACTTCCATATTCGAAACGTCTTGGGTGGCCATAAATTAGAAATCTCTCGTACAGCTACCCAATTGAGATGCGGTATTTCCGGACCACTTTTTGCGCAATGTAATTGATGATTAACGATGCGAAAAACAGGATAATCCCCACCATAAACAGCGCCCGGTAATGGATGCTCCCCTGCGCCACTTCGCCCATCTCCTGCGCGATAATGCCCGTCATGGTGTGTACCGGCTGGAAAAAGGCGCTCACCCCTTGCGTAAAATCCGGTATCGCGATCCGATTCCCCGCGCAAAGCAACACCACCATCGTCTCCCCAATCACCCGGCCGAAGCCCAGCAAGATCGCTGAGATGATCCCTGAAAGCGACGCGGGAATGAGCACCCTCACCAGCGTCTGAAACCGCGTCGCGCCCAACGCATAAGACGCCTCCTTGAAATGCCTCGGCACGTTGGCCAGCGCATCCTCGGCCAGCGAGAAAATCGTCGGAATCGAGGTCACCGCCAACAACAACCCTGCAGTAAGCGCATTGAGGCGTTCGCTCATCGGGAACCCCGGTATCCAGTGCAGGAACTCCACCTGCGACAGACTCCGAATCACCGTCCCAAGCACCGCAATCCCGAAAAAGCCCAGCACCACCGAGGGAATCGCCGATACAAACTCAATGTAGGGCTTGATCACCGCCTTCTCTCCGGGCGTCGCAATTTCCGACACGTAAATGGCGCACGAAATCGCCAGCGGCACTGCCACAACCATCGCGATAATCGCCACCAGCAGCGACCCTGACAAAAGCGGCAACATTCCGTACCAATCCTGCCAGAAACTGGCCGTTATCCATTCCCGTCCATACAGGAAAGCCGCCACCGACCTCGAATACGGCACCGGCTCATCCCAGCGCCAAGCCGCCATGCGCACCTCAACCTCAGGCAGATCCACCGCGAATTTCTCAGCCTTCAAGAGCAGCTTTTCCAGCAACTTGTCTCCCTTCGCCCACGCCGCTGAGCGCGCCGCTGCCGTTGCCGCCCTCAACCCAGCGCCCATTGCCTCTGAGGCAGGCTTCCAAGCGCCCGCAGCCGACTTGATAGCCGCTATCTCCTTTTGGAAATCCACCTCCTCAGACTTCAGCGCCTTGGCTTCCGCTTCCCGGCCCGCGTGCCGCAACATATCCCGCTCCAAATCCTTGTCCGCAGCAATCTGCACCCGCGTTTTCACCGCAGAAACCACCTCCGTCAAATCCGACATCAACCCGCGCGCATCCCCTGCAACCGCCCCTAACTGGTCCGCGAACGCGTCAAACTCCTCCAAAGCCGCGTTTGCCTGCTCCGCATCTTTCCCGGAAGCCAACAGTACCTTGAAGCGATTCAACCGCACGTCATTGAGCCCGCGCGTAAGACCGGTGAACTCCTCCATCGGCATGCGCATCAGGTCGACGTATTCCAGACCAGCCTTGCGGTACACGGAAAGATTAACCTGATTTTGCCCAAAGAAACCCGCCCCTTCTTTCCCCAAAAACACAAGAATCAGCACCAGCACGATCACCGCCACCGTCGCATTCCCCCCAAAGAAATAGCGCATCACGTCGTCAAACGTGAGTCCGAGAACCTTGGCCCGAGCACGGCCCTTCAAGGCGGCGCTCAGTGCTGCGTTTTGTTCATTAATGGACATAAAAGTTGGGGCGTCGTTCCTTAAGCTAAGCAAAGCGTCTTTAGAAACGAGAAGCAAACCCTCCCCTCCAGCTCTGGAAGCGGCCCTAGGGTGAGACCACTTCTGCCAAAAACACAAAAGGAGTCCGCACCTGTGTTACAGCGCGGACTCCAATATGTTACAAATAAGTTACTTAGCTAGTGAAACAAACCCGATTTGTTCGGCGATAGCCTGACCCTTAGCACTCAGCGTGAAATCCACAAACGCCTTTGCCTTGCCAGCGGGTTCGCCGTTGGTGAAGTAGAACGTCGGGCGACTGTACGCATAGGTCTTCGCGCGCACTTTGTCGGCGGTGGGAAGACTGCCATCGATGGCGATCACCTTGATCCCTGCGGACTTGGCATACGCGAGCCCCACATAACCGATGCCATTGGGATTCTTGGCCACTTCGGCGACGATCTGCTCGTTACCCGCCAGCTTCTGCGAGCCGCCGGCGTAATCGCGCTTGTTCATCGCCAATTCCTTCCAGTCCGAGTAGGTGCCGGAAGAAGTGTTGCGCGTGTAGATGGAGATTTTGCCAGGGTTGCCGCCCACTGCGGACCAATCGTTGACATCTCCGGTGAAGATTTTTTCGACCTGTTGCTTGGTGAGGCCCTTGAGGGGGCTCTTTTCGTTCACCACAACGGCAATGCCGTCATAGGCGACGATGGTCGGGGTGAGGTTTACCGCCTTGGCGCTGGCGGCCGACACTTCGGTGGGCTTTGCGCGACGGGAGGACATGCCGATGTCGGCGTTGCCATCGATGATCGCGGCGAGGCCCGTGGTGGACCCTTCGGCGGCGATGGAGAATTCGGTGCCGGGATTGGCGGCCTTGTAGGCTTCGGCGAGCTGAGGAACCAGCTTTGCGCCGAGGGTGTCGGAGCCCTTAATGACGATTTTTTCAGCCTGCGCGGCAGTCACGCCGACAACCAGGGCAAGAGAAGCTATAGAGAGCGAACGAATCATAAGATGATGTGTGTACAGACTGAGTTGGAGTTATTCCGGGGAGGAAAAGTAGCTGCGGGCCAAATATGGCTAATTACAAATGACGAATGACAAAGCGCAGCGGTGCTTTGATTTGTAATTCGTGATTTATAATTGGTAACTTTCAGCGGCGATCTCCAGCCGGGGACACCCTCGCGTCCCCGGCTGAAGTTAGCACACCGAAGAGGTTTAGAACTTTACAGACATGTCCACTTGCAGAACCTGGACGTTGTCACGCTGCGACCCAGGGCCGGCACTCACATGGCCTGCGCCAAGATCCTTACGCAGGCTCTGAGCCGAATAGTAAGTTGCGCCAACTGTGGTTGCATCACCCAAACTATAGAGGAACCCAACCTTTGGTCCCTGCATGTTTGTGTAACTCAGCGCCCAGTCGGAGTCATTGATATTGGGATCAACCGACGCCAAACCAACCACTCGGTAGTTGGCCATGAATGACAAATCACCCTTTTTCTTGTTCTCCCCGAACTGGAAACCCGCCAAGTAAGCCCAATCATCCCGCTCAGAATGAACGACAGTAACTGTGCTAGCAGCTGCCACAGTCGCCGTTTTACCTGACATATCCTTGTCGTAAAGGGCAGCACGAGCCTTTCCATCTGCGTTCCACGCCAGATCCCACAGGAACTTGACCGGCTTACCGGCGACCTTAAACGAGACATCCCCTGGGAGTAGTGCGAGTTTCAAGCCCTGAAGCTGATCAAGCTTCGTGGACCATTTGGATGAATTAAACTCTCCGCCACCGTCGGAAGTCGTGGCCGCGAGCGCAGCGGTGTTTGTCGTGTAGATACCAGGTGCGACGGTTAACTTTACACCTTCAACAATTTCTGAGGCAGCAATCAACTGCACTTGGTACGCAAATGCGTCAGTAACAGTCTTGTGTCCGAGGGTTGCATTTGGTGCACCACTTTCCGTGTTGTCGGACAAGACGAATTCTCCACCAACAAGAGACAATTCAAGGCCTGAGAATCCGAATATTTTATGGAGATCAAATCTCTGAGTGAAGCCCGTGGGACTAATGTCTGCGTCCCAAAGCATGTCCGTAGTGTAAAAAGGATTGGCCTGTTTACCACCGATTAGAGTGACTCCAGATATTGGGGTCCATCCCAAGAAGGCTTTACTGATAAAGATGCCGTAATTCTGGTTATAGTCCCCAGCGGTCCCTCCACCCATCGTCTGGTTCCCACTATCGTTGTTTTGAGTGGTTTGAAGACCGAATCCCGCGAAGAAATCATCAGCGAGTTTGTAATCTGCGTTCACACGGAGACGCAGGCGGTAACGCGAGCGCTGGTTGGCGCCGTTGTTGGTGCTGCCAGTGCCGTTGAACAGGGTTCCGGCATCATGCGCGTCATCATACTGATAGCGCAGGCGTACATCGCCGGAGAGCTTCAGTTCCTTGACAGAAGAGGAGATATTCAACTTGCCGGCTGGGGTGTTGGCGGCATAGTCACGGGAAAGCTGGGAGCGGATCTGCTCAGCTTCTTGATCTTTCAGCACGCCTTTGCGGACCAGTGCGTCAATGAGGGCGCCGGAATCTTGGGCTGCTGCGGTGGCTGCGAAAGAGCCGACAAGCCCGAGGGCCATCAGCTGAACGGTGGATTGTTTCAACATGGTGTGTTTTTTGGTTTTGTTGAGTCCACCACCATGGATGCACCTCCCATGGGAAGTTGGCACTCGCGGGGCAGCTCAAGCGGTGCGCACCTTCGCGGCACATTGTGTCAATCATGTGGCGATTCGGAAACAGTCTGCAAAAATCGCGCCTTTTGTTGAAAAAAAACCACGCAAACCCCATTTTCACTCGCCAGAAACTCTTCCGAGCACCAAAAAACCCGAATTATCCGCCTTTAATCCGTTCAAAATCAGCGCAGCAAGCATTGAACGAAAGATAGACGCCGTGTCTGGCGCATAGGCCGTCCTGTCCGCGCACAGAAGCATGGCCCGAACTCATGACCGAGAGGCCCGGGAAGGCCTTCTCCAGCCCCTCGGGGGCGTTGGAAAAGTGGACGCAGACGCCGCACACAGCCTCGGTGACGTGGCCGCCGAGCACCTCAGGTTGAGTAGTTGCACCCACTTAGTTTGAGAGATTTGCCCAATGCTGCGCGAAGACGTGAACGGAAAGAATGTACCCCAGAATCAGATTCACCACAACCCCTATCGTGAACGCCAGGAACGGCTTGCCTCCAGCCGGAGTAAACTCACGCAAACGCGTGGTCAAACCGATGCTCAAAAAACAAAAGGTGAAACACCAAGTGCGCAGGGCAATCAAAGGCGCTACCAAACCCGGTTTGAGAACTTTGTTGTAATCGCCAAATGCAGCATTACGCGCCGCATAGGTGACTAGAAGCGAAGCGAGAAGAAAGCCGACGATGAACTTCGGAAACCGCCACCAGATTTGAGCGGCATCAGCCTTACGATTGGATTCGGAGCGCTCCCAGACGGTGATGGAAATGATGGAAAGCACGAAGGCCCAAATCCCAATCCAAGCGTCGCGGCCCACTACTTTTATAAGTGTATAAGCATTAATTGCTTGCTCTTGGGTCCCGGAAATCCCCGTCTCCGGCCCCGCAAGTCCGCCATAACTTTGCGCCGCCGCCAGTCCCGCGGCATCGGCGAATTCCGAGGTGCCGATCCACGCCCCACCGACGCCCGCGGGCAGATGCAGAAAGCGCGCAGCAAGCGGCAGCGCGAAGACCAGCACGATCGCGTACAGCACCACCAGCGTGATGGCGATGGGCGGATGTTCTTTTTTCGCACGAACGGCCCCGGCCACGGCAATCGCGGCTGACACGCCGCATACCGCACCGCCAGCACCCAGCGTCGCCGCGAGTTGCGGCTCTAATCCGAGCTTACGGGCGGCAAAGAAAATGGTGAGGAACGTGGCGACTGACACTATAGAAGCCTGAAGAATCGCCACAGGACCGGCCCACATGATCAGCGTAAAAGGCAGGCCGGCGCCGAGCAGAACAACCCCGGTTTTCACATAAAATTCCACACGGAATCCAGCATCGAGCCAGCGGGGTAGGCCCGTTAAATTGGAGATCAGAAGCCCGAGAAACAGCGCGATTAGGGGAGGCTCCAGCGTAAACTTACCGGCTTTTTCCCAAGCACCCAAAATACTCACTCCCAAGGAGATGGCGTAGATAAAAAGAAACGACGGAATGAAAGCCTTGGGCCGGTGACCCATGATCGCGCCCGCTCCGGCAAACAGCGTGAGAAACAAACCACATTGAGCCAGATAGCGGAGAGTTTTTCCGGCGAAATCAGCGGTGAGTTGCTCCATATTCGCCCACTTTTTTGGCGCGACCGCGATCCACTCCAGCGTCGAGCCGGCGCGAAAAAGCGCGTAGGAGAGAAGCACGAGGCCCAAGCCAATCCAAACCGCCCACCAGTCCTCTTTAAGCCAAAGCTCGCTCCAACCGGGAACTTGACGAGTTTCTGAACGGGGAAGACTGGGAGTAGGATGGTTCATAATTACTTGGGGTTTGCGGAGGCTGGAAATTCTCCAACAGCGAGCAGAAGAGCCTTTTGGGCGCGGTTGAATTCGACAGCGGCCCGTGCCACGGCTAACCTTGCGCCTGCAAGCTCTTCCTTAGCAAGCACATATTCCAGAACCACACGTCCTGCGCCATACGCTGGCTTGCCGACCAAGCTCTAAGCAACAAGGCGGCGACAACGACGCAAGACCGTCCAAGGCCTGCGTAGCGCAAGGCGGGTGATTGAAAAGGCGCGCATCGGGGGTAACTCCTTCAAATCTTGGCTAGAAGGGGCACTCGTGCCGAGGCACTTTTTCAAAAACTTCCGCCCACGCCGACCACTACGCTGCGGGGAACACCGTCTGCAATGCTTTTTGTAAAAGACTGGAAGTTAGCGGCTTGCTCAAAAGCAAATCCACTCCCGGCGGAGTGCCTCCCTTAGCGCGCATCTCATCTCCAAATCCCGTCAACAGTATAAACGGAACCGCCACCCCAGCCGCCAGCGCCTCCGAGGCAATCTGCGCCCCAGTCATTCCAGGCATGGACTGGTCGGAGATGACCAAATCCCAGGAACCCTCCGCCAGCGCGGCTAAAACTGCCACCCCATCCTCCACTGGATGGGCGATATGTCCCTCAACGCGCAGCATTCCACAAATAATTTCCCGAATGATCTCTTGATCGTCCACGACCAATACGCGCAACACTCTCACATCAGGGGACGCCGGACCTTGGGCCGGTGGCAACAACGTACCAGCCGCCGGCAATTTGATGGTGAAAGACGCCCCGTGGCCCTTGCGTGTGTCTATTCCGAGAGAACCCCCGTAACGCTGCACAAACCCGTAAACGGCTGCCAGCCCGAGCCCTGTACCGAGTTCACCCTTGGTCGTAAAAAACGGCTCTAGGCACCGACTCGCCTCCTCTTCGCTCATCCCAAAGCCAGTGTCAGAAACTTTTACAATGATGAGACCATCCTCGCATGCTGTCGAAAATCGCAGCTTCCCGCCACCGGGCATGGCGTCGATGGCGTTGAAAATAAGATTCGTGAGCACCTCCCGAAATTCCGGCGGATGCCCGACAAACGTCGGCACCTCGAGGAGCTCCGTTTCAATTTCAATGGTGATTCCCTCAGACCTTCCTTTGTCCCTCCAGCGCGGAGCCGTTAGGACAATTGCCTGTTGGATAGACAGGTTCACGTCCACAGGCACTCGCAGTTCGTCCTGATCCGCGGGCCGGTAGAAGTCGCGCAAACGGGTGACGACGTGGGAGGCATCCTCCGCTGCGGCCATGAGATGGCGAAATTTTTCACACTCGGAAGCGGGTGCCTCATTTTCAAAAAAAGGCTCCAGCAACGCTCCGTGCCCGAGCACCATGGTCAAAGCATTATTAAAATCGTGGGCGACGCCGCTCGCCATCATACCCAAGGCGCGCAAACGCTCCTGCTTCACCAACTGCTGCTGGGCTGCCGTCAAGCGTTGCAGCGCATCTTCTAACTGACTGGTGCGCTGTGCCACGAGACGCTCCAAGGCCCCGTTTTGACGCTGCAACTCCATATGCAAAAATCTTGTCTCCAGAAGATTGCCTATCCGCAAAAGCACCTCATGGGGATCCAGCGGTTTGGTCAAAAAATCCTGCGCACCCTTGCTTAGCGCGCGCTGCCTGGTTTCAGATGTCACATCAGCCGTGAGCACGAGAATAGGAAGATACTCGCCAAGCGGAAGGGCCGCCTTGATCTGAGCAATGAGCGCGAAGCCGTCCACATAGGGCATGTGAAGATCCAGCAGGACGATGTCCGGCTTAGTGGAATGAAACAACTCCAGCGCCTTACGCGCATCCGTGGTGCTAGCCACCGGGCCAGACTTGGCAAAGGCCAGCGCTCGCTCCAACAAGCGCACGTTGGAAGCCTCATCGTCTACGATGAGGAAGCGCCCATTGCTAAGTGCCTGAAGTGACATAGCCATAATATAAGCAAGCAGAGGGCCAAACTGCCAACAGCTTGCAATTCCTTCCTGCTAACCTCCAACAGCGGACTTCCCATCCCCCGATTTCAACGCCAAACATATAGCCCATGGCTTTAGACGGCTCAATTCAGGCAACTCGCGTGCGCGCATATTTTTCAAAAATCGCGTCGCGTTACGATCTCGTCAACCACCTCTTGAGTGCTGGGTTCGACGTGCTCTGGAGGCTGCGCGCGGCCGATGTTGTGAAGGCGTGGAAACCCAAGTCGATTCTGGACTTGGCCACGGGCAGCGGCGACCTCGCCTGCGCCCTCAAGCGCGCCTGCCCGGACGCCTTCCTGGTTGGAGCGGACTTTTGCGAGCCGATGTTGCGCGTTGCACGTCGCAAACAACTTCCGCGCCTCGTGGTTGCCGATGCGCTGCAACTTCCTTTCGCAAAAGACAGCTTTGAGGTCGTCACCGTCGCCTTTGGCTTGCGTAACATGGCCTCATGGACCGAAGCCTTGGCCGAAATGCGGCGCGTCCTGACCCCAGACGGGCATCTCTTGATCCTAGACTTTGGGTTGCCAAAGCCGCCCTTGCTCTCGCCCTATCGCTTTTATCTTCACCATCTTTTACCCGGCCTCGCCGCAGCGCTCACCGGCCAGCGCTCAGCCTACGATTACCTTGCTGATTCCATCGAGTCGTTTCCAAACGGAGCGGCGATGTGTGAGCGGCTGGAGGCTAACGGCTACAAAGAAGCACATTACCAACCGCTTCTGGGCGGCATCGCAGCGCTTTACATCGCACGCCGCGGCTAAGGCACACCAGCACGCACGATGCCTCCTGCCCTTTGTTTGCTCGCAGCCCTTTGCGTAGGCCTCTCCAAAAGCGGCTTTCCAGGCGTGAGCCTCGTCACCGTCGCCCTCATGGCGGAGGCTTTCCCCGCACGCCAAAGCACGGGAATTTTGCTGCCGCTTCTCATCATTGGCGACCTATGCGCAGTGCACGCCTTCCGACAACATACGCTTTGGCAACAAATCGCGCGGATGCTGCCGCCGACAATCCTAGGAATCGTCGCGGGCTTTTTTCTGATGCGCTCCCTTCCAGACGCAAGTTTCAGACCTCTCTTAGGCTGGATGCTGTTAAGCACCGTCTTACTGCAAGGCGTACGCACCGTTTTTCCGGAATTCGGCGGGCGAATTCCAAACTCCATTGCCTTTGCCTGGGCCATGGGTATCTGGGCTGGCGTGAGCACGATGGTCGCCAACGCCGCGGGACCAATCATGGCCGTCTACTTTATCGCACTGGCACTTCCAAAGGAAAACCTCATCGGCACCAGCGCGTGGCTCTTCCTGATCATTAACGTTTTCAAGCTGCCCTTCTCAGCATCCCTCGGCCTGCTCCAGATGCCATCCCTACTTCTGGATCTTTCTCTCGCCCCGCTGGTGCTTGTTGGAAACATTATAGGCAAAAGGCTAATACGCCGGATTCCGCAACGCGCGTTCGAAACCATACTCCTGCTCTCAGCAACAGCAGCCGCTATCAAACTGATTTTATAACACCGTGCGGAGGGCTCGCGCACCAAGACTCTCCGCCCCAATTTTTCTATCTGTCGCCTTACACGGGACCTTTTAAAACCGATAGCAAATCAGCCTCGGTGCCGCACCATCGCCGGAACGCTCGTTCTGCATCACCAACAACCGGCGGCCCGCCAAAACCGGATGGCCCCATGTTTCCGGCGCTTCGAACAACTTGCTGCGCTGCAATACTTCCAGCCCTTTCGTGCCCACTTTGAAACGCAACAACTCCCCGAATTCTCCCAGCGCAAGCGCACCCTCTTCACCAAGATCGACCAAACTTCCGCGCCCAAACTTCCCTCCGAAATCCGAGCGCCATTTTTCCTCACCGCTCACCGCATCCAGACACACTAACTCCGCCAAACGAGGACTCTGTCCGTCAAAGCCGAGAATCATCCCGTCCTTGGAAAGCGGCGTTCCAAAGTGTGATCCAAGTTTCACCGTGCCCCAAATTTTCCGCAGCGAACCATCCACACCAATCTCGCTAAGGACGCCTCCACTGCCATAAGCCTCGGTCGTAAACACGCGATTCAAGCCGACCAAAACCGGAGAAGCCGCATTTACGGACTCCGCCATTTTTGCCCGGTGAGGTGCTTCTCCAAGTACTTTTCCCGTCTCCGCGTCCAAACACAACAACCCGCCTGTCGCCGGACGACTCTGGCCTCCAGCGAACACCAATACGCAATCCCGCTGCGCAGTTGCCTCTCCGAACTTCGCGGGGATCGCAGACGCATACCCAGCACCCCAAGCGTGCTTCGCGACCCATACCTCCGCCCCATCATTCGCGGAAAGCGCCACAACGCAACGCTCTTGGGAGCCACCAATCAGCACAATGACTTTTCCACCCATCACAAGCGGCGTCGAACCGTGCCCGAAAAAATTCGGTTCCATCGCATAATCCGCTCCCAAATCCCGCTTCCATAAAACCGCCCCGGATTTTAACTCCACGCAATGCAACACCCCGGTTATTCCGAAAATCCAAACCTTGCCGTCCGCCACGACTGGACTGGTCCGCGGCGCATCGCCCGAACCATACCGATCCCGGTAGGAAACCTCGTACCCCATGCGCCAGAGCGATTTGCCTGACTCTAAACCGAGACAGCTCAAAACTTCCTGTCCCGCCTCGCGATGAAAGAGCAGCACCTTTCCCTCTACGACCGCAGGCGGTGCCCAGCCCTTTCCTTTGGAAAAATCCCAATCGCGCACCAGCCCGCTCTCCGGCCAAAACCCCTTCGCGTCGGATACCGCCACGCGCAAATCATTGCCCGGCCCTAACAAACGAGGCCAATCCCCCGCCACAGCCGAAGCCAATCCGATAACGAGCAACAATCCTGCTATCAGCAAAACTGGGCGTTTCATACTGTTGCGACGGACATAGGCGCGCGGCCATGTTTAATAGGTTCAGGAAGCGCCGCGAACTCGGCAACCCTCGCGAAAAGATCGCTGTAATCCTTGCCGTCCACGTCGCCAATAAGGCAGTCCGTGAGCTTACCTCTCATTTCTGGGTATTTGCGGAGCATGTCGGCAAAACTGAAATTTTCATCATAGAAGGCATACACAAGATTACGCATGTTCTCGATGGAGTCGCACAACCTCTCGCCATATTCCTCGAAAAATGAACCGCTTATCACTCCTTCCGAGAGCGCTGTATCCACCGCCTCCGCGGCCATCTCGCCACTTTTGAGTGCGAGAAAGACGCCACTGGAAAATACCGGATCGAGAAAAGCAAACGCGTCGCCTGCCAACACCAAACCATCCGAGGCACACGCACGCGATCGATACGAATATTCTCCTGTCACCCAATACTCCCCCGTCTGCTGCGAAGCAGAAAGGTACTCGCGGATCCACGCATTGTTCTCTATCTCACGCCGCATAATCTCTGCTGGATCCTTCGAGCAGGAAAACAAATAGTCCCGCTCCGCAACGATTCCGACACTGACAATGTCCCCTCGCAACGGAATGTACCAAAACCACCCGCGTTGAGGTACGTACGCGACGGTGGTTGTTCCTTCGTCGACCCCCTCGTCCCGCTTGGCACCCTTGTACAGAGTCCATACGGCAAGCTTGTTCAGCTTAGGGTCACGTACACGCCAGCCTTCCTTCAAAGTTGCAACCTGTTCGCGACCAGAGCAATCAATGGTAATTGGGGCGAACACCTCGAAGGACACACCATCCACCCCTACCGCCTGCACTCCCACAACAGTCCCACATTCATTCTTAAGGACCCGCTCTACGCGGGTGCGCTCATGAACCTCTACGCCTTTCTTTTTTGCGTTCTCCAAGAGCATCAAATCAAAGTCCGCTCGCTCCACCTGCCAGGTGTTTGCAGCCGGGTGATCGAGATGTTGGAAGAAGTAAAAAGGCTGCGATTTCTTACCCTCTGGCGTCACAAACTGAACGCTGTACTTTCGCGTAAAGGCGATGCGATCCATCTCCTCGAGCACCCCTAACTTTGAAAGCGTGAACCAGCAAAACGGCATCAGCGACTCGCCCACGTGATAGCGAGGGAACTTCTCCTTCTCCAAAAGAAGCACACTGCGGCCCTTGGCAGAAAGCAAAGCAGAAGCGGTTGCGCCCGCAGGCCCACCGCCGATTACAATGACATCGTACTTCTCTTTAGACGGCATAGCCTTTGTCTCCTTTTTCTCTATATTAATAACAGGAAGGACTTCCACAATGCGCGCAAGCACCTTTCCACACTCCAAGCGCAGCACATTGCAACGCCCATACATGGCCAGCTCGGCAGAAACTCCCATCAATTGGGCAAGCTGCGTGTCATGCCGCACCGAAAAGTAGGCCTGAGGCTCGCTGTGATATTTTAACCCGCTTGCGTTCAATAGCCCGCCCAACGGCACACGCCCCTCCAGAATCTGACGCTGCAGCTCCGGTTCGAAATGCTCTAAAAGAATCTCAATCGCTCCGTACTCCACCGGACCTGCATTCAAATTCCCGCGCAGAAGCACCTCGCGGAAATAGGAGCCTCCATCTCGTTCTAACTTTAAAACCTCCAAATGAATTTCGCTTTGATGAAACGCTTGAAGGCGCGACGTCATATCTCCCTCGTGCACTAACAACGTGCGCAAAGGCTCAGGCACCGCTCGGGGCGCAATGGCCTCGAAGGTGGCAAACTCCACGGACCGAAAGCGCCGCAGCGGAGAAAGCAATTCTTCAAACGACACGCTCATACGTAACGAGAGTTCTGATGTTGTGGCAGGAAAAAGGCGTGCAATAACGAGTCGACTTTCAGGAGTGCCTCGCGGGTTAACTCAAAGAAGCCGCCGTGCCACCTCCCCAACCCCTGTGCGATTAAGTCGTTCCAATTCAATTCAAAGCGCACATGAATGTCCTCGCTAAACTTCTGCTGAAAATACTCCGCCGATACCCGGCCGAGTTTCATTTGCAAAATTAACTCGCGAATCATCCGCTCCTCGGGCGTGGTCGCCATGGCACGCAACACCGGAAACTCACCCCGTTCAGTGGTCTCGATGTACTGTTCTATCTCGGTGATATTTTGAAAGTGCACCCCTCCAAGATGTGAAAACGCCGAGACGCCCGCGCCGATTAGATCAGCGCCCTTCCACAAAGAATCCCGGTATACGAACTTTGTGCGATCGGGATTCCGCACCGCAGTGTAACCACTCGTGACGGTGTATCCGGCCTTCTCTAGTTCAGCAAACGCGTAGCCCGCCCAGGCGCGCTTGGTCGCCCAATTCGCCACTGGGGCAACAAGCTTTCCCTCTGCTTTCATCTGTTTGAAAATGCCCGTGTTGTAGGGCACTTCCATCTGATAAATCGTCACGCAATCTGGCTCCATCGCGATAAGCTTCCGCACATTCTCACGCCAATTCTCTTCAGTCTCTTCGACCATTCCGGAGATCAAATCGATATTTATCTGCGGAAAACCCGCCGCCCGCGCGGCACCATAAGCGCGGTGAATTTCGTCGGCCCGATGCGCTCTCCCGTTGATTTCCAAAATATGGGAATCGAAGTTTTCAACGCCCAAACTTAAACGGGTCACCCCCATCTCCCGAATCGCCCTTAGTTTCCCTTCGTTTAAGGTTCCCGGTTCCGCTTCAAACGTCACTTCCTCCGCCTGCTCCCAAGGCAGAATTTCCTTCATTCGGTCACTCAGCGACTTGAGTTGCGCTACGCTCAGATAACTCGGTGTTCCCCCTCCAAAATATACGAAGCGGGGAAGCCTCCCAGCGACAAAAGGAGTAGCCGCATAATGCTTTAGCTCCGCGATGCCCGCGTCCAAGTAACGCTGAATCTCGCTCGCATTACGCTCCGTATAAACGCGGAAGTAGCAGAAATGACAGCGTTTACGGCAGAATGGAATATGAAAATAAACACCCAGAGGGGTTAAAGGATCAGCGGGCTTTGAAAGCAATTCGCCCAGATGACGCGCCGTTCCAGGGTCCCAAAAATGAAAGGGCGGATAGTTGGAAACAAAATAATTTCCTGCTGTGGTTTCGCCCGCATCAGGAGTTTCGTTTGCCGTTGGTACTGACGAAGAGGCAGAGGTCATAACTATTTCTTTGGGACTTTGAGTGCGTGTACTGTTCCGTCTTCGGTGCCGATCACAATCCAACCGTCCGTTACTGCAGGGGATGCGGTTGCCGGCGAGCCAAGGTCGTATGCCCAGCGTTCCACCCCATCGGCGAGCGCTACGCCATACAATCGGCCGTCAAAACTTCCCACCACCACAGTATCCCCACACACCACGGGCGAGCCATCAACTTTGCCGCGAGTGGTAAATTCCCAAAGCTCCTTCCCGGACTGCCGCTCAATACAGTGCAACCGTTTATCCCCACCCCCTATCAGAACGCGATCTGCCACAACTGCCGCGCTGGACAAATAAGGAAAACTCCGACTGCGAAACGTCCAAGAAACTGCTGCCTCCTTTGGATTCAAACCGAGCACCACATTTCCGTAATTTCCAACATACGCCATTCCATCCGGAGCAACCGCCACTGAGGAAGCAATATACGCATCGGCCTCAATGTGACGCAACTGCTTGCCGTCGACCGTGGAAACCATGCGCAATTGAGAATCACAGCCTCCAAAAATAAGCTCGCCACCCGGCAATACCGCGGGCGTTCCGTTGATGTAATTATCGGCCGCAAATGTCCACACCGCCTTGCCTGTGGCCGCGTCCACACAATGCAATTGTGAGTCGTAACTCCCGATAAAAATCCAGTCATTCGCACCGTCCGGACTCTTTGCGGTGTTGGCGCCGCCGATAATCTTATCACCCGTGGTGTAAGTCCAAACCTGCGCACCCGTCTCGAAATCCAATGCGTAAAGAATGCCATCCCCGGCACCCACAATAACCCGACCACCGAGAACTAGAGGCGTGGCCTCTATCGGCCCTTCTGTTTTGAACGACCATATTTCTCTGCCCTTTTCGAGACTCAGCGCGTGCAAAACTCCAGCGTCATCTCCAATAAAAAGTTTGCCGCCAACAATGGCAGCCCCGCCCTTGATCGGCTTTCCTGTCGCGAAATTCCAAACCTCTTTGGGACACTCCGCCGCGTCCATCGACGAAACTCCGGCAAGCTGTGGCCCGCCTCGGTGCATGAACCAATCCGCGTGTACTGCGGGAGCGAACGCGAGAATACAGGCGCTGAGCAACATGCCGGAAAACTGACGAATAAAACGTGCATTGCTCATTCAAGAACCTCTTGGTAAAGGCTTTCGAAATCCGATACCGAATATTCCACTGGATTAAAAGAAGCCGTCCATTGCTTCGCTGCTTCAGCCGCCATCTCCGGCAATGACTCCCTGATCACCCCGAGTTTTGAGAGCGAGACTTGCAGACCCGCAAGAGGCAAGAGCGCCGCAAAATGGGTCTGCAACTCATCCACGGAATCCATACCCGCATGACGGGCCAGCGCCAGATACTCGTCTGCTGCGGCTGCATTCTGGAAGTTGCGGCGAAGCACGCCCAGCGCGAGTAGACCCACCGCCTGCCCATGCGCTACTCCGTACCTAGCAGTTAGGGGATTGGCTGCCGCGTGCGTGCAACCCAGCATCGAATTCTCAATCGCAATCCCCGCATAAGCAGCCCCAAGCAGCATCTGGCCGCGCGCCGCCAAATCTCCCGGCACGGATAGAACCCTCGGCAGCGCATGGATGCACAAACGAAATGCCTCTCGCGAAAACAACTGGGACAAGGCGCCGCGCTTTTTAGTCACCGCGGTTTCCAAGGCGTGGACGAGTGCATCAATTCCCGTGCAGACGGTTACTCTCGGCGGTTGGGAGAGCGTGAGCTCGGGATCCAACAGCGCAACTTTTGCAGCGGCCTTAGGATCGCCGCAGGCCATTTTCAAATGTGAGACAGGATCGCTGATGAGAGCAAAAGACTGACATTCGCTTCCTGTACCCGCCGTCGTGGGGATGGCGATTAGGGGAAGCATTGGCCTGAGCGCCTTTCCTATCCCTTTGTAATCAGCAATTTCTCCACCGTTTGTGAGCACGAAATTCGCTCCCTTAGCCGTGTCCATTGCGCTCCCGCCACCGAGACCGACAAACAAATCAACGTCCCCAGATCGAGCCACTGCGACGCAGCGCTCAACATCACTTGCGTCTGGATTTTCGCGCACCCCATCAAACATCGTTGCGACGATCCCCTCAGAACGCAACGCGTCCAGCGCGCGAGCCGCGTGCCCGGCGGCTACTATTCCAAGATCGGTCACCACGAGCACACGCGAGCCCCCCAATTCGCGCGCCAGTTGCCCTACCCGCGAAAGCGTACCCGCGCCGTAGATGAGTCTCGTACGCGGTTGGTAGTCAAACGGAAGCATGGCAAAAAGGCTCTAGGCGCGCTCTATCGAACGCCGTTTGTAGAGAAACTCAAACATGTTCCCTTCATGCGGCTGATCCCACGAAATTTTCATCGTCGAGATCGGCCCTAGATTGAGACGTTCGATAAGCGGAGAATCCAATAGCTGGGATGTAAACGCGGGGTCCTTTGTAATTGCCGTGACCACCAAAGACGCTCCGATTTGCCGCAGCATCTCACTCTGCGGAACCTCCACAACACTCGCGTACGGGCAAAGAAACTCACGATTTGCCAGCGGATGGGAGAACGAATCGCACAGCACTATAGTTGGACGTAGAAAAGTGCCGCCTTCAAAAATTACCTTCCGCTCCCCGTTACGGTATCGAGCGGTTACATCCTCAGCACCATTGACTTTTAGTCCATCATCGATGGCTGAATCAATGTAGTCGGCCATCTTTGGATTCGCAAATCCGGAAAGTTTTGCACCCTCGTCCTCGGAACGCAAAGGAGTCACCGGACCGAGTATTTTCGCCAGAGCATCGGCTATTTCTTTTCCGTAACGCGGCACTATTACAGCCGAGGCGTTCACACATGAGCGCCCACCGTTTTCGGCGATAGAGGCCGCCATCAGCTCGATATATTCCGGCCACTGCTCGACACAATCTTCTCCGAGCAGGATTTTAGAAAAGCCCGGGCCGTGTACGGAAAACTTGGGGTTGTCACGGTATTGCGCGACCGTATTGGCATCGCCAAAGATCAGGGCCCGCCCGCACAGACGCATGACCTCGCCCGCACCCTCGTGATCCGTCGGATAAAAACCAAACGCCTCTGGGGGCGCACCGGCAGCGAGGAAAGCCTGGATAAGACGATAAGGAGTCCACGGCTCCTCACGCCCCGGCTTAATCACCACGGGAGTCTTGAGCGCGATGGCAGGAAGCCAAAGCGAGTTCACGGCGGGCGAATTGCTTGGCATCACCAATCCAAGCGCTTGGGTAGTAGGATAATAACTAACCGCCGCTCCGCTCTGCTCACCATATCCCCGGTCAATGACTTCCATCGGCAGTCCGCGCGTGAGTCCGTTCAACACTGTCCCAACGTGGGTAAGTGCGTAGTGAATCTTCGCCATGTTCCGGCGAACCATGACATGAGGCAACCCGCTGGTCCCAGAGAGAGTGCGCACATAATCATCCGCCGATTGCGTGTGGCCGCGGTCCCCTAGGGGCAGAGTCCCGTGCAAAAACAACTCGCCGGCCTTGGCTGAAATCTCAATAAGCTCCGCGACAGAAAACTTGCGCAAAGCCGCGCGGCCTTCATCGATGCGCTGGAGATCTTTTTTTAAAATCCCCGCATTCACTTGGCTCACCACAGCCACGACCCTGCCCGTACTGTGATCAACGATCTCAGTTTTTTCGAGACTGTCGTAGGGCCGTCCCCGACGAAGCGCGGGCAAGTGCGGCAGCGTGTTCAGTTCTGAGGCTTCCATTAGTAGACGCCCTCCACGATGGTCTTCTGCATTGCGCCAAAAGGCCGAACCTCGGCCACGCCATCCCACGCGTATTGTCCACGCGGTTTGCGCCGAATAGCCTCGTCTCGCTCAAGAAAGCGCGGCATGAAAAATTCACGCGTCAGGGTGGTGAGTTCCACGCGGCCCCAGGAATCGTACTCCACGGTTGTCGCTGTATTTTCTGGATCAACAACCCGAAGAATAGCACGAGGTTGCGGAGCGTAATAAGTAATAGAATACTGGTCTGCGGGAGTCAGCGGAACGGATGCAGCCAGCCCCATTAAGGTGTTTCCGTAGGTGGGATAAAAGCCGATGCGATTCTCGAGGACCTCCTCCACAATGAAGCGGGTGTACTGCGGCAACATCGTCGTACCGCCGCAGAATACACCGCGGATGCCGGCGTCCCAAATGTTCACTCGTTCAGCCAGCGCTTCGAGGAGCTTTGGCGTGGTAAACAAGCCGCTGACCTTGCGATGTTTTAAGATGTTAGCGGCCTGATCAACCACATGCTCCATGTAGGCCTTGGCCTGATCAAAATGTTTGTTAGTAATCAGACGCTTCACCCAACGGGGATCGAGATCGATAAAATAGCACGAAGAGCCCCGCACATTGGCAAGATGCTCGATGGCGAGACGCAAACGACGCGGACCAGTGGGCCCCATCATCAGCCAGTAATGATTACGGGGAAAATGCTCGTCGCTGATCTTATCGCTGAACTCGCTGTAATCCACCTTGTAGTCCTCCCAACCGATGCGCTGCTTGGGCATTCCAGTAGTGCCGCCGGTCTCAAAGATGTTGAATGGGCGTCCAGCAAATGCTTTTGGAACCCAAACTTCCGGCTGCAGATCACGAAGCCATTCATCTTCAAAATGCGGAAACTTTTGCAAATCCGCCACCGTTTTGATTTCAGCTCTGGGATCCCAGCCTGCTTTGGCAGCCCAGTTCAGCCAAAATGGAGAGCCGGTTTCTGGGTTAAAATGCCACTGAACAATTTCTCGCAGGTGTGATTCAAGCGCTTCGTGTGCTGCTTCGGGAGTAGGGGCTGTCATAAAGAGGAAATTTTAGTCTGTGAAAAGTCGGTCTTTCTCGGAGATATCAATGTACGAGGCGAGCAGGCTCCACCGCCTTTTCGACTGTCGGCTCAGGAAGGAGAAAGCTCAGCGCAAATCCAATGGCAAAAACCGTTGTGCCAACTACGCCGGCCGCAAAAGCCACTTTGTCGAAAGTGGAAACGCCGGGCATGAGCGGCGCCAGAATGTTGGTTGTTAGAAAAGCCGCGGAAGTCCCAATCATACGGCCCCCCACGTTTGTCGCAAAGGAACCACCCGTGCCGCGCAAATGCACGGGAAAAACCTTGGGCAGAAACTCACCGAAGTAGGAGAACTGCGCGACCACCAAAAGACCACAAACTGCTATGGCCCAGTTTAATCCAGCACCTCCGGTGTGATAGAGTGAGAAGTATGTCAGCGGAACCGCAAGCAATCCCGGGATGAGAAAAATCCGGAGCAACCTGCGGCGCGTTACTGCGAGAACCACTAGGATCGCGAGTAAAATCCGGCCGATCAAACCACCCATCTCCTGCCAAAGCTGGGCGGCATTACCCCGTGCCTTAATCGCCTTATCCGGCGTCTCCTGTTTCTCCCGGTTGTCGCCGAGTTGTTTGAGCAGCTTTTCCCGATCTACAAGGCTCTTCTTCGCATCAGGGGCCGTGCTGGTGAGTTGATCTAATGCCTCGCCTAGTGCCTTGAATTCGGCACCAAGTTCCGCTGCCCGCGCTTTGTCATCAGCCCTGAGCGCCGCTCTGAACGCAATACGATTCTTGGCTCGTTTTGCCGCTAATTCGCGCAGCCCCGGGACCGTGCCGTAACCCGCCTTCAAAGCTGGATCAAGTTCCAGAATACCGACGTTGATCGTCCTCGCCTCGTCCTGAAGCGGCTTGAGAAGCGCACGCTGCTCAGCGAGTTCCGGCACGCCAGGAATGATCCGTAGCGGTGTGAGTTGCAAAGCCCCAAAAGCTGCGGCGTAAGCACACGCCGACAGAGCCGCCGTGACCAAAGTCGTACGGCGCAGTTCCGGAGTAAACAAACCCGCCAGACTGGGTCGAGCGAACGAGTCCGAGGCACGGCGATCCAGCCAGACGCGAGACTCGGGCACAAACGGCAGCAGCAGAGCGATAGGAAGCGCGGGCAAAATGCCAGTCATTAGCGTGTACCGCCATGAGGCATGGGCATTGAAAATATCGGGGATGGGTAACGCTGTAAATTCGTTTGAGTGTATTACAATCCAACCATTTAATGCGGTCACCAGAATACCGCCTAATGAGGCGAACGCTTGCGTAAATCCAAGTGCAAATTGGCGCTGTTTCGGGTCTTCAAACAACTCCGCCAACCACGTAATGGCTGCGATAAACTCAATGCACACGCCAACGAAGGTGAGACTACGGAAGAAGACAAAGCTTGCGAGGCTGGTCGAGAACGCCGCCGCAAACGGCGAGAATGCATACAGAAAAATGCTGGCCGCCATGATGCGCTTACGACCAAAACGATCGATCAGCCACCCACCCATCAATCCAAATGTGCCGCCGCACAGCGC
>CALQFT020000012.1 GCA_943329925.2 Opitutus sp. GAS368 | reverse complement strand
CTCGAAGACGTGATGCAACTCAAGGAGCCTGGCCAAACCATGCGTTATCAGGCCATAGCCTCTCGGGCGCGTATCCTCGCAGGTGAAGGCAAGGGGGCGCTCGCCATCGGGGAGTTTGACCGGATCAACGACCTCACTAAACAACCGCACTGGACCATGGTGCAAATGGCCCGCGCGGCGACACACGAAGCGCTGGGTGAATCGGATAAGGCGCGGGTATGCTACGAGGCCGTCGTGGCATCGAGTAATCCGCCTGCAGACTCGCTCTCGATTGCCAAAACCAAGCTGGCTGCCAAACGCTGAACCATTGCTAACCGAGGAACATCTTCATGCACACCCACTCTCCAACTACCCTTCGTACTATCCTGCTGACTGCGATCAGCATCCTTATCGCGCTGCCAGTTCAAGCCGTTGATCTCGTCACTAAAGGCAAGCCTGTCGCCGATATCGTCATCTCTGCCGATGCAATCAAGGCCACGCGCACCGCTGCCGAGGAACTCCAGCGCCATTTACTCGCGATGTCCGGTGCGACCCTCGCCATCGTGGACAAGCCGGGCGATGCGCCAAATCACATCTTTGTCGGCGCGAGCGAGCACACGCAGAAGCTCGGCATCAGCGTCGATGATGTGAAGCTCGATGGTTACAAGATCATCGCGAGAGACCACCACGTCGTGCTCGTCGGGCGGGACGTGTTTCACTCGCAGAACCACTTCGCAACATACACCGACCGCGCGCATGACCTCTCGCAAACTACTTGGGAAAAGTTAACCGGTCATAAGTGGCGCACGCCTGCATTCTATGGCGGGGGCGCATTCAACAAGGCGTGCGGCTTCTATTTGTATGATGCCACCGGCACGCTGTATGCCGTGTTCGGCTTGCTGGAGCAGCTCGGGATGCGCTGGTATATGCCGGATGAAGAACTCGGGCTGATCCGCCCGCATCACGATAGCATCAGCATCGCCGAGCAGTCGGTGAAGAAGGAGCCGGAGTTCGGTCAGCGCATCTTCGCTAACAACCAGCCTGGCACCTACAGGCAGGAGATGATGTGGTATAAATCCATGGGCGTCGGCACCAGCAAGGTCATCCCCATCTACCATGCAGTGGGCCGCCTCACCTACTTTGGCAAAGAGGCTGACCCCGCTTACTTCGGCATCATCAATGGCAAGCCCAACTATAACTCACCCAAGCTCAACAGCGAAAAGCTGCGCGCCGATTTCATCACCTCGCTCGACTTCACTCGGCAAGTCTATCCTGGCATCGAATACGACAGTCTCGGGCAGCCCGATGGCTGGTCGTCTATTGACAGCGCCGACGTCGCCGCAGGCTGGGACCAAGCCGAGCGCGGCATCTACGGCAACTTCGCCAACTACGCTTGGGACTTCAATCTCGACATCGTAAAGCGCATCAGCGCCAAGCTCCCGGAGCGCAAGTTCACAGTCATGGCCTACAGCGGCACCACGATGCCGCCGACCACCATCGACAAAATTCCCGACAGCGTCCTCGTCGGCCTCATGCAGCACAGCACCGCCTGGATGCTGCCGCCATGGAATGGCAATCTCGAGCTGCGCAAAGAATGGCTCAAGCGCATGAAGGACGGCCGCGAGCAACTCCTCATCATGGACCACTACCTGCAGCAGGCGGTCATCCGCAACGCGCCGCCCGTGCCCGTGTTCTTCACCAAGATCATGCAGGCCAATCTCAATGCTGCCTATGACCACGCCGTCGGCTACGACATCGAAGTGCCGTGGATTCCCAGCAATGAGATCAAACCCGACGCGACCCACAACCTGCGTCGCCCAGGTTTGTCGCACCTCATGATCTACCTCCATGCCCGCATGATGTGGGATCGCCACCTCGACATGCAGGCCACGCTGGACGAATACTACCGAGTGTTCTTCGGCCCCGCGCAGGCCGAAATGAAGCAGTTCCATGAGTTCGGGGAGGCCGTGTGGTCGCGACCCGAAGCACGTGAAGTCACGGCCAATGGTGGCTTCCTCAAGCAAGCCGACATCGACCAATTCTTCGCGCTCCTCACCGCGGCCAAAGCCAAGACAGGCGACAGCATTTACACCAGGCGCATCGCTTTGCTCGAAGCCGAGATGCAGCCGCTGACGGGACTCTTCGCCAACCTCCAACGCAGCAACGGCGGGATCACCGGCTACTACGCGCGGCATCCGCACAAGATCGACGGAGACCTCAGCAAGCCCTTCTGGACCGATCCTGACAACCGCGCCGTTACACCCTTGAGCGAGATGTTCACAGGCGAGACACCGCATCACGTTTCCACCAAAGTTGCATTCCGCTGGCTGCCCGATGATAGCGGTCTCGTTGTCGCCATCGAGTGCATGGAGCCCAAGATGGACAAGCTCCGCGCCGCCTGCAAAGACCGCGACAGCTATGCCATCTTCAATGACGACACCGTCGAGATCCGACTCGAAACCGCCAAGGGCATCCGCCCCTTCATCGTGATCAATCCCAACGGCACAGTGCTTGATGAATGCATCACCACACGCTCCGAAGACCTGGCCAACTTTTACACCGTGAAAAACATCGTCGTCAAAAAGGCAGCCGATCGGTGGTTCGTCGAGGCCCTCATTGAGGCGAAGCCCATCGAAGGCGAAGTCCCCAGCAAAGCCTACCCCTGGGGCGTGAACATCTGCCGCCAACGCATGGCCGGCAACGTTCCTGAGTTCTACATGCTCTTTCCCAGCGGCACGAAATTTAAAGACCCGAAAGCGATGGGGAATCTCATCATGCGGCGGTGATGGAGGAAAAAATCTCACCTGTCTCGCAGGCTGAACCGGAGGGGCGCTTCAAACTGCGCTCCCTCAAAGGCATTGCTTACGCGGCAACGCCAACCGCCTTCTACCGCTGCGCGGTCGAGTCGTGAAAAACCGCTGCTGTTGGCCACATTCACTGCGGTGGGACGCCCGCCTGCATTCACCGTGATCCGGAGCAGAACGACTCCCTGTTCACCTGCGGCCCGGGATTCGGAGGGATAGTTCACCTGCGGCCGAACGAGATATAGAGGCTTCCCCAGAAGCTTGCCCAAGGAATCCCCCACGGTTCCCGTCGTCGCCCCCTTTGTTGGAGTGCCGTCGGCCGGTTTGCCGGACTGTGGCGCTTTTGTGGCGGCCACCGGAGGCTTCGTCTTTGGAATTTGGGGCGCCGCCTCTCGGGGAGGTGGAGGAGGGCTGTCCTCTTTTGGCGGAGGCACGGGATCCGGAACGCGGACCGGAGCTGGCGCATCGGGAACGGGTGCGGGCTTCGGGGGCGACGGCTGTACGGGCGGGGGAGTTGGCGGGGGCTCTGGACGCGGTGGCACCGGCTGGGGCACTGCGGGAGCGGGCGCTTCCTCGGGAGGTGGCTCCTGAACGGCGCTTGCGGACTCCACGAGCGCCACTTCCACTGAATCGCCAAGCACCTGAATCAGGCCCGTTTCCTGAGGCTGATATTTCCACGCGAAGAGCATCCCAGCATGGAGGCCTACCGCGAGCGCCGCGCAGAATAGCAAGGAGGCAGTACTTCCGGCTCCTTGGTTTGGATGATTGGCAAAATGGATACCTTCGCTCATTGAGCCACGGGAGTACGGGTTTCAAATGCGACCTTTGAGATTCCAAGCTTGCGCGTTTCGTCCAGCACTGCGATGGCCAGCCCCAAGCGGGCGTTCTGGTCGCCGTTGATAAACACCTTTAACTCGGTATTCTGCTCCTTGCGTTTGCGCAGGGCTCCAACCAACTGCTCCTGGGAGAGTTCCTGTTTATCGAGATAGAGTTGGCCCGTCTCGCTCAGACTGATGGACACATGGTCCTTCCGGTCCTCCGGCGTGCCGCTCGCCGCCTGAGGCACGACCACCGTGATTCCACGGTTTTTTACCATGGAAAGCGACACCATGACAAAGGTGGCCAACAGAAAGAACATGATGTCGATGAGCGGGATGATCTCTATACGCGCGTGCTTTTTGGGCCGGCTGCTTGGGATATTCAACGCACTTCCTCCTTGAGCAGAAGTTCGATCTGGTTGGCGGCATCTTGAAGCGCCTGGCGGGCCTTCTCCTCGTGCGAGTTTAGATAATTGAAGGGCAGCAGCGCCGTGATCGCTACGCCCAAGCCGAAGGCAGTCGCCAGCAACGCCTCGGCAATGCCGCCCGTGATTGCCGAGGGAGCTCCGAGCTCCGCGCCTCCGATCATGCCGAAGCTTCGGATCATTCCGGTCACTGTCCCCAACAACCCCAGCAACGGGGAAAGCGTGATGAGCGTATCTAGCACGCCTAATCCTCGCGAAAAACGGCGCAGTTCCATACTGGCCGCCGCCAGCATTGCCTCGGGAAACGCCTTAGGGTGCCTGAGCGCTTCCACTAGGGCGCGCGCGACAAAATCGGTGCTGTTTGCCCCGATTTGGATGGCGGCGGGAATGTCACCGCGCTCCACCCAGACTACAATGTCGCGCACCTGTCGAGGGTTGCGCCGAGAGGATTCCAGCAGCAGAAACAGCGCACGTTCCATCGTCACGGTCAGCGCCACGATAGAGGCGACGAGAATGGGCCACATAATGGGCCCGCCTTTAAGAAAGAGCTCAATCATGAGGAAATTAGAGCTCCAACGTTTGCCGTTTTTTGGGTCGGGTTACAAAAAACAGAGCGACCCCTGCCAGCGCCACCAGAGCGGCGGCGGCGGTGAGGCCCACCAACACCCAGTCTCGTACGAGCTTATTGGGAATGAAGGCCAGCTTGTGGAAATTGCTGAAGACATCAGCCTCAAACTGTCGCCGATTGTCGGTGTGCCGAGTCACGCTGCCGGTGGTTGTGCTCACGTAGACACGCGTGCCTTTGCCGTCGGGGGAGTCGAAGCGGTACACAGGCAGGATGCGGAAAATATTGATGTATTCTCCTGTGAAAGCCGTCAGGAAATTGCTCTTTTCAATTGCGGCGCCGCCTAGGAACCCTGTGGCGATTTCGGCGGCGTAGCGCTCGTCCTGCGAGGCGTCTTCGCGGCCGTCTTTGGCGCTCAGGTAACGGGGGATGCCCTTGGCTGTGTAGATCTGATACCAGGGCTCGCCGCCAATGCCGCGCACGTTCACCGCCCTGACATCGGCTGCATCAGCGCCCAGTTTGGCAATAGCCTCGGCTACAGAACAGGTGATGCCAGAGGGAGCCAACGCGCCGCCGCTGGGTCTGGCCTGCGGCGGCGGCGGTTGGGTGCGAGTCATCACGGTGTGCAGCACGCCGCTGAGCGTGGACATGAGGATGCTCAAGCTAAATGCAAGGCCGAGCCAGCGGTGCAGGAGTCGAAGAGTAGAAGGTTTCATAAAAATGCAGAAGAATAGATAAAAAGGGGGCGGCAACCTTGATGGCGGGTGAGAGCCCCTGTCCTTAGAGCGGAGTGAACTAGATTTTCGGGGTTAGAAGTCCAGTTTGATTCCGGTCGTAAATGTCCGGCCCGGAAACGGATGGTACAGGGTGAATTTGGTGTCGGTGAGATTATCGATGCCGACATTGAGCGTCGCATTTTTGCAGACTTTGTATTGAACGCGTGTGTCTACGACGAGGAACCGATCGAAGGCTCCGAATACGTTTGGTGTATTATCGGTGTTATCCAGTGTTGAATACTGCCGGCCGCTGTACCGCATCGCTCCGGTGATCGCCCACTTGTCCGCCAGATGCATTGTCGCGCCCACCGTCGCGCGCCAGTCTGGGACATAAGGGGCATGCTTATGCAGCACAGAAGTCGCCCCCTTCCAATTGGAGTCTTTCTCAATCCGTGAATCCACGTAGGTTACGCTTCCAAACAGGCTCAGACCTTTGATGCCCGCATTATCCTTCTGACTAGCGAGTTCAATGCCCGTGTTGCGAACTTGATCGACGTTATCCACAAAGGACGTGGTGGTGCTGCCATTGTAGTATTGCGAAATCAACGCCTGCCGTACGTTCTCGTTGAACAGCGAAACGCGCACCTGCCCGTCTTGGAATTTGCGTTGTATCGCCAGCTCCGAGCTCAAGATGTTTTCCGGCTTCAGATTCGGATTGGGATTAAAGGGATTTGTCCCGGTGGTGATCTGGTAAAGCTCTCCGACCGTTGGGAATCGGTAAGCCTGCCCAAAGGAACCGGTGATTTCCCACGCGGAAGAAGGCGTCCAGTTCAGCGAGATTTTCGGAGAGAACCGAGTGGCATCGAGCTTCGGCTGATTCAGCGAGGTCTGCGAGTTGGCCGCCGTACCAATAGTCCCGTTAGCGCCGTAGGTCCGTGTAATTAAGTTGAACCCGTTTCGAGCCTCCCAAGTCTCCAAGCGGCCGCCGGCGGTTAACTTAAACTGGGGAGCAAAACGCCATGTTTCCTGTAACCAAAGGGCCCTAGTTTCGGTAGTGCCTTTGCTGTTGGTGTATAACTGCGATGTCGAGTCCGGTCCTCCATTCCACGAGTCTGTTCTGTAGGTTGGATTCGTAAGGTAATACCGGTCGGCATGGAGGCCGAAGCTGACTTCGTGCGCGCCGCCAGGCCCGGTGGGGCGCCAGATTCCCTTGAGGTCACCATTGGTCCAGTTGGTCCCGTCGAGGCGCGCGATTTTGCCGTAACTAGTATAGGTTGTTCCAGCGCCGACCCCAAAAGGGTTCCTTTGAATGTCTTCCAAATAGTAGTAGTTGGAAATGGCAAAGTCCCAATCGAAAAGCCCTTTAGTATCAGTCTTGATAGAGAGGGCGTTCGCAAGATGGGTTTGATCGAGGGTGTAAAAGCCGTTTGCAAAACCGCCGCCACCGCCAGTTGCAGTAACGGCACCCACTCCACCAAACGTTTGATTGCCTGTGGTGGTGTCCCGGAGATACGTCTGCGCATCCGAAGTCGCATGGTTGTTCCAAATGCCAACTTGATAAGTAGCTTTCAACCAGTCCGTAACATCCCAAACAAACTTGCCTTTAAGGTTCGTCATCTCGGTGTGCAACAGTCCGCTCGCACCGACGACATCAGCGACACCCCCGGTTTTGTTTTTATCAATGAAAGCCCCTTTTGTGCCCGCGGGCACGGAGCCGTTGGTCACAAACGACAGCGGCTGACTGTAGCTGTTTTGGAATGCACCGGTAAAAAGCCAAGCAACCGGCCCGTTTTTCCCACCAAGGGACAGGTTGGTTTGATCGGTTTGATACGTGTCCTTCGTCCCATAACGGTTGAACTTCTGAAACGCCTCGGTCTGGGAAAGGCTTCCTGAAAACTTCTCGGGCATTTTCGTGGATATTTGCAGGACGCCCCCAGCGGAATTGCCGGGATAGGCGGCTGCAAATGGGCCGTACAAAAAGTCGATTCGCTCTATTTCCTCAGGCGTGACCAGTCCCCAGCGAGGGGCACCAAGCGTGTTATTGTTGGCGATGAGCGCGGTGAGAAGAATGTCATCAGCGTAAACTAAACTGCGGGCGCTGGATCCGAGTCCCCAAGTGCGCGTCGCGAGGACGGGCTGGGTGTCGCCGTAATTGCGTTTACGGACAAAGAGACTCGGAAAATATTTAATGGCGTCTTCCGTATCCACGACGTTGACGGTTTCTTGAATGCGCTCCGCCGTTGTACTTTGGGAGGTTTGAGGCAGGTCATACTTTTCCTTTATGGGAGGGGTGTTGTCGAAGGTGTACGACTTTGCAGTAACCTCAACTTCAGGGAGCTGCGCGCTCGGAGTCGGAGGCTTATCGTTCGCCGCGTAAACGGCTACTGCACTCACGCCGAGTGCGGCGGAAAGCAGGATGATTTTGTTTGGGTTCATGGGTTGATTTCGGTTTTTTGGGTTTGTGTTTTGGGGAAGAGGGGAAAGGGTTCCCTCTTAAGCGTTTTAAGAAGTTTTAGAACTGCTTCCGGGGTTTCGGAGTGCGTTCCATCGAAGTAGCCGCGCCGCTTTAAATGGGCGCTTAAGTCGGCGCTCTTCTGAGGGGCTGAATGGAAGCGCCTCGCTCAGGACCCCTCTTTCGCGTGACAGACAATCAACCGCTGTATGCGGTAAATTTGACCGGTTAACCAACCGGCATGACGCGGTTCAGGCAGTCAATGAGTGGGGACGAACAAAATAAAACCCTCACCCTAAGACGGGCGGGTTTACACAACGCGAGCAGCGCGCGTGCACTACTTTCCGTTCGCCCAGTTAGGCGAGCGGTGGTGGGGTCGGTGGTGCGACGAACCGCGCTAAGCCTCGGATCAACAACGCAGGCCAATGGGCCGTGCCAACATTGACGCAAGGAGTGGTTTCGAGGGAAGTCAGTGCGAGGAACTTGAGGTCTCCCGCTTTCTTCAAAAGCTCAAAATTCTGTTCGGACTGTTTTTCCGTCTGCTTGCCATCCGCAATGGCGGAGCACAGTGCACAGGGGTGCTTGCCATCGAGGGTTGTCTCAAGTGCTTTTGCAACCGAAGTACTTATGGAGCGCGAAATAAGCATCCCAGTCCACGCGCTGCTCTGCAAAATCATCCAGTGTGCGCCGCTGAGATACAGCGCGCAGCATAGAATGAGCAGTTTGTGGAAGGTGGACTTCACGGATTGGAAACACATACGAGCGTTCCACAAATGGCAAGTGTATTTCCCAATACGAAACGGGCCTGCTGCTTCGTCGCGTTTTACATAATCCGCCCCGTCAACATCAGTTTCGCTCCGCGAGCTCACTTTAGAGCGCATGCGAAAAACAATCCGATCTGCCACTTAACTGCGGAAAGCTTCGGCTAAATCTGGCTCTCTTGTGGCACCACAAACGGTCCCCGATATTCACGGCTCAAGAGGGCATCTGCATCCGGGTTGGCCAAAAAATTCTCCCGTCCCGCCTCCATTTTAAGATGTCGCCCGAGGGTTAGCCTCGTCTTTTCCAAGTCGATCCCCAGCCCGCTCAGATGTTCGCGCGTTTTCTCAAACGTCCCGCCGACATCGTCCTGAACCCGGAGGCCGCTTAGCTGCTTCTTGATCTCGCTGGGAGCAGTCGCCTGTCCAAGCCTGTAGGAAATGTTGGCGAGGTGGCAGAGTGCAGTGGACTGGTGCCCCTCTAGAATGTCCGCATTAAGTTCGACGTGTTTGCGGCTGCGTACTGCGTTTAAGAAGTTGGCGAAATGGTTTTGGGACTTCGCTTCAAACGCCCGGACAAGGTTTCCCGCCGGGTCGAAAAGATGGCTGTCGGCAATGATCCCCTCACTTCCGTAAAAGAACCACATCGACTTGATTGTGGGATGAAAGGGGGCGGTTTTGAGTCCGCGGGTTTCGGAGACTATTGTTTTGCTGCCAAAATCAAAGATGGCCACCTGCGTGTTCGGAGTCTCTCCCACATCGCTGTATCCAAGCCGCGCTCCGTAACTGAGCACGCTTTGGCCCAAGCCTTCCACCCCGAGGCCCCAACGGCAAATGTCCAGGGAATGGACGTTGTTGTTTCCGATCTCCCCGCTGCCAGTATCCCACGCCCAATGCCAGTCGTAGTGGAACTTGGGGCGGTTGAGTTTTGCAAGCGGAGCCGGGCCCGCCCACAGGTTGTAATCGCAGCGGGGCGGAATGGCGCATTCAGCCGGGCCGCCGATCGAGCCGCGGCCGCTATAAATGATGCTCCGGGCGAGTTTGACCTCCCCGAGTTTGCCTGAGCGCATGAATTCCACCGCCTCCGCGAGGCCGCCCCGCGAGCGGTTCTGCGTGCCGGACTGGCAGATGCGTCCGAGCTTGCGGGCCACCTGCACGATGCGGCGCCCTTCGGCGATGTTGTGACTGACGGGCTTCTCCACGTAGGCGTCCTTGCCGGATTGCATGGCCCAAATCGCGGCGAGGGCGTGCCAGTGGTTGGGCGTTGCAATAAAGACCACGTCCACGGAACGGTCCTCAAAGACGGCGCGCATGTCGGCCACTTTTTTGGGCATGGGGCGGTTGAGTTCCAGCAGCAGCGCCCCGAGTTCCTCGGTGCGGTCCAAATCGGGGTCGCACACGTAGGCGATGTCGCAATCGGGCAGACGCGCCAGTTCACGGGCATGGGCTTTGCCTCGGATCCCGCAGCCGATGATCGCGGCGGTGAGGCGGGAGTTGGCGGCGACTTTCGGTCCTGTCTCTGCGGCAAAGAGCGGAGCGGGAAGGGCGATGGCGGCCGCGGCCATCAGGGAGTCTTCGAAAAAGCGTCGGCGTGTGAGGGTCTGCATTTGTTTGGGGGGAGGGGATATAAAAGGACGGGATTAATATCAGGGCTTGGCGGCTTGCTCTGTGAGTATGGCGGCTTCGACGCGGGCCTTGGCGAGGACTTCAGCGATCGAGACGGGGCGGCCTCCCTGCCGTTGGCTTTCATCGGCAGCTTCCATGAAGGCGAAAATTTCGAGGGTTTCCTCTGCGCTCACGGGCGTTTGTCCGGTGCGGAAGAACTTTCCTATCTGGCGGCAGAGCGCCTCGTAACTGACGGACTTTCCACCAGAAAGAACGCCCTTGCTCCCAAAGGCTGTGGCGCCGAACTCAGGCTTGCCCTTAAGGATGCCGCGGTAGGTGCCGATCCTCCCGGTTTTCCAGACGCCGGTGGTTTGGTCGTTTGTGGCGGCCTTGACGCGGGAAACGGTTTCACAACCGGGGCCCATCAGGGTGAAGAGGGATTCCACCCCGTGGATGGCGTAAAAGAAGAGGTCTGGTGTGCCGCTTTGGTAGGAGCAAGGGCCCCAAGTGGTGGCGCCGAGAATGTCGCCGACCTCTTCGTTATCCATGAGTTTGCGCAGATCGGCGCTAAAGCGGGAGGAGGAGCTGGAAAAGAAGGCGACCTTATGTTTTTTGGCTAGATCAAACATGGCGATGGCCTCGGGCAGCGAGGCGGCCACCGGCTTGTCGATGAACACAGGTTTGCCCGCCTTGAAGATTTCGCGGGCCTCTTGAAGGTGAATGCGACCGTCGACGCTCTCTAGCAGGACCACGTCTACTTTTTCGAGCAGCGCGGGAATGCTATCGACGATTTCCACGCCCATTCCTTTGACTTGCTCGGTGAATTTAGCCACGCGATCGCGGCTGGCGGGCATGTCGGTGCCCCCAGGATAACCCGCCACCACGGTGATCCCGGCCAGCTCGCCATCGGACTTTGGGTTGTTGAAGAGCTTGGTGAAGGCCGGCACGTGAGAGGTGTCCAGTCCGACGATCCCGGCCCGAAGTGGTTTGAGCGTCTCTTGGGCGCGGGTCAGTGGGGCTAAAAGCACGGCGGCCGCTGCGATGGAAAGAAGTAGTTTCATAAGTGGCTTATTTCTTGTGGATTACTTCGCGCCGGCTTCCTCCGCCGTGATTTCGTGCACAATGATGTTCCTCCAACGAATTTCCCCGCCGTGGGTCTGCAGCATGAGGGAGCCCTTAGCCGGAAGCGGCTTGGAGCGGTCCCAGAAGTTTTCCAAAGGAGCGCCGTCGACCACGAGCTTGTCGTTGAGCCAGACCCAGGTGCGGGCGCCAATCTGCCTGATACGAAAACTGTTCCACTCGCCAAAGGGTTTGTCCGCGAGAACCAGCGGATCCCGCCCAGGGGTGTTGGGGGTGTTGTTAAAAAGCCCGCCCGATCCTAGGCGCGGATGCCGGTCGGGTTTTGTGGGGTCATCCAGTTGGTTGATATCCCAAATCTGCACCTGAGGCGTACCCCGCAGATAAATGCCGCTATCTGCCTTTGCGACAGTTTTGTATTCCAGGCGCAGCTCAATGTCCCCGAATTCTTCCTCGCTGGTTGCGTATGGACCGGTCCCATCGTTGACAAGTTCCCCGGTTTCCACCCGCCAAGAATTTGGGAAATCAGCCCGCTGTTTTACGAGGTTTTCCTGGAGTTTCTCCCCAGCGAGTTTGGCCGAGGAATGAGGATTGAGTCCGTACCAACCGGAGAGATCGCGGCCGTTAAAAATCGCGCGAAAACCCTTTGGAAGGGCAGGTTCTTGGGCATGGAGTGGGGCGAGGCAAAAGGCGGTTAGGCAGCCGAAGAGGATAGACTTTGGAATATTCATAGGAGGGGGGATGACCCGGAAACCTGGGGAGGTAGGGGGGGTGCGGCGGATCTTAGCTCGCATACCGTATACGTCAAGCGGCCGGCAGCCCCCTCTATAGCCACACACCGCCACACCCCCGAAGCTTTTCCTTGCAGCTAAAAGTCAGTTGCCTCCAATAAGACTTTTGGCAGCCTGAAAGCTGGGCGTTTAACTTGCCCGCGCCAACGAAGCAGACATGATCAGCGTCGTGCTCACCGAAGCTGATACGGATCAGGCTTTGGAGGCTACTGATAGAAGCCTTAGGGCGTTCAACGCCAATTGGTAAACCTATCTCACACAAAATCCCCCCATGTTAATCCCACAATCCATCCCATTGTTAAAGAGCTGGTTGTTGCTCTCCTCTATATTGCTTTGCGCCGTTCAACCCGTTCACGCGGGGCCGCCGGTGCTCTTTATCTCGGCCTTCGCTCCCGGGGCGGACGGCGGCATCCATGCTTTTGAATTCGACTCCGCAAATGGCACCCTCAGTCCGCTGAGCCGCACCACGGACGTCAAAAGTCCCTTCTTTCTGGCCCTCTCTAGGGATTCTAAATTCCTTTACGCCACTTACTCTGAACGTTTTGGTGGTAAAGAAGATGAGCAGATCGCCTCTTACTCTCTAGATGGTCGCTCGGGGCGCCTCCAACGGATTAATAACCAGTCCTCCCACGGTCGGGCGACCTGTTATGTGGAAGTAGATGCGACTGGAACCGTCGTTTTGACAGCGAATTATTCCTCCGGAACCGTCGCTTCACTTCCTGTCTCCAAAGACGGCCATCTGGCGCAAGCCGCGTCCTTTATTCAGCACCCCAGCGAGGACGCTGCGGCTTCTGCCGAGGCTGGAGTGGCTAAGAAGAAGCTGCCAAACGCCCACAGTATCGTACCGAGTCCTGACAACCGTTTCGCTCTCGCGGCGGATCTGGGCGTGGACAAGATCTTCATTTACAAACTCGACCCGGTCCACGCCACGTTGACGCCCAACCCGGCGCAACCGTTTGCCGTTTTGCCGCAGGGATCCGGCCCGAGACACCTCCTATTCGAGCCTTCAGGCCGAAATGTTTATGTGATCAACGAGATCAACAGTACTCTTTCGGTTTTCGCCTTCGATCCCGCGGCAGGAACGCTGAGAGCGGTGCAGACCCTCCCTACCATTCCGCCTGATTTCTCCGGCAAAAATGCCTGCGCGGATTTGAAGCTCACCCCCAACGGTAAGTTCTTGTACGGAACCAATCGTGGCCATGACAGCATCTGTATTTTCAGTGTTGCACCCGACGGCACCCTAGAGCGGGCCGGAATGCAGCCGAGCCTTGGGAAGGGGCCACAAAATCTGCTTCTCACGCCCGATGGCAAGTGGCTGCTTTGCGCTAATATGGCAGGCAACAATGTCGCGGTATTCGCCCTTGATTCCAACTCCGGCCAGCTCACCCCAAAAGGGGATCCCATTCCCTTGCCCCACCCCTCCTGCATCCGGTGGCTGCCCTGATGTCAACGCGCATAAACGGCACCACCTTGCCGGTCTCGGGTTAAACACTCATTCGAGTGTGCAATTGCGCTTTGCCTGCTCCCGTACCTTGAGGAGCATTCGTCGCCAATCGGCTGACAGGAAGCGCGGGTGGGAGAGGCTGTCGGCGGCATACCTGCCGGTGGCCTGCGCCAAATCCAGATCGGCGGTGATGACGGTTGCCTCGCGGTTGTTCGCCAGCGCCAGCACTTGGCTGTTCGGAGCGACAATCTTGGAATCGCCCGCTGACCACAGGCCATCACCCTGCGGGCCTACGGAGTTGGCGAAGACGTAGAACACTGCGTTTTCAAAGGCCCGCACCGCGATCCCGTCGCGGCCGCCACGCTTGGTTCGCGAGACGGCGAGCGTGTCCAGTCCGGCGTTTGGATGGAACACGATGCGGGCGCCCGCCATCACCCCCAGTCGCACCAGTTCGGGGTAACGGCGTTCGTGGCAGATGATCGCCGTGCAGGGCACCCCATCGAGTTTGAACAGTGCAACGGAATCACCCGGGGTGAAAAACTGGCGGTCGCGTTCCGTGAGCTGGCACTTCGGGTAGCAATGAACGACCCGCCCGCGCCGGTTGAAGACGACCAGGCAGTTTTGCCAGCACCTGCGGCGGAACACCGGCGAGCCGAGGAGCACGTTGACTTTGAACTTTGCCGCAAGCGCGCCAACGCGCTTCAGTGTAGTGCGGATTTCGCTGCTCGAAAGTTGGGTGAAGTCGCGATTGTAACCGGTTGTGGCGCACTCGGGGAAGAGCACCGCATCTGCCTTGTCGTGCACGGCATCGGCCAAAGCCGCCTCGATATGCGCGAGGTTTGTGTCCCTGTCCGTGGTGAACTTCATCTGCACGGCGGAGACGCGGAGTTGCTGTAAAGTGGCGCTCATTTCAGCTTGTGTGCGAGGAGCCTGGAGCGCGCCTGCTGCGGGAAAGTCAGGCGTTTCATGGATTGTGCGCGTTGGCTGGTGAGGAAGCTGGGGGGCGCCGTTTACTAGCGCTTTGGCAGAGCAAACGCCACCCAGACATCTCCGGCCGGTCCGCCTAGTTTTCCGCCGCCGGTGGCAGGCTGCAAAATAAACTGTCGGCCTTCCGCTTCGTAACAAGCCGGCGGTGCCGTGCCGTGCAAGGGCAGGGGATGACTCCATAACTCCGCGCCGGTGGCTGCGTCAAAGGCGCGGATCTTTTTGTCCCGCGTGCCGCTTGCAAAAACAAGCCCTGTATCGGTGACCATCGCGCCGCCAAAGTTTTCCTGGCCGGTTTTGGGAATCCCTTTTGCCGTTAGCTCCGGATACTCGCCCAAAGGCACGCTCCAAGCGGTTTTGCCGGTGTTAAGATTGATGCAGTTGAGTGTCCCCCAGGGAGTGGAACAGGCGGGGTAACCCTCGGGATCCAGCACTCGGTTGAAACCGGAAAATGTCCAGTCTTTGCCCTTCTGTTTTGCCTCGTTTTTTTGAGGGCGGTCGCGACAGAGCACAAAGTCGAGCAGGGGTTGGATCTGTTCCTCGGAAAGGTGCGCCATGGGGGGCATCGTGGCGCGGCCCGTCTTCAAAAGCGCCCGTACCTCCGCTTCGCCCAGTCGGTGTCTGACCCCGCGCATTGGCGGAGCATGGCCAATTCCCTTGCGGTCGGGTCCGTGGCAAACTGAGCAGTTGGCCTGATAGACGAGTTCTCCTGCGTTCGGGGGCACTAGCGGGGCGGGATCGTCGTCACGGAAGCAGGTGATGCTCCAGGGGATCTCGTTGGATGTGACGTATAAAAAGCCTTTGGGATCAGCTGCCGCCCCTGTCCACTCGGCGCCTCCGTGGATGTTGAAGAGGAGGGTGGGACGGGCTTCATCAAAGGAGGGAAAGGGGCCAAGGTTGGCGCGCTCAAGCAGCGGCAGGAGGGCGGCGCGTGCTTCGGGTTGGGCTGGCATGTCGGCACGGGTGTAGGCCTGACGGGCGAAGGGTTGGGGAAGTTCGGGGGCGGGTTGATAGACGGCGGTGACGTCGCCGGGAAGGCCATGGGTGTCGACCCGGACGAAGCGGAAATCGTACAAAGGCTCGCCGGTAACGCGGTCGAGCAGGAGGGTGTTGCCCAGTTTGGTGACTTGGGCGAGGGCATCAACGCGGCGGCCGTGGCGCTCCACCGTCACAAGGTTCGGGGGGGCGGGAATATCCCAGTCCCAGATGTCGTGGCGCAGTTCTTGAAAGTGCCAAAGTCGTTTGCCGCTGAGGGCGTCGAGGGCCAAAACGCAGTTGGCAAAAAGGTTGTCTCCTTGATGGTTGATCCCGATGAAATTGGGTTTGGGCGAACCCAAGCTCACGAAGGCGATTCCCCGGGACTCGTCCATGGCCATTCCTCCCCAGCAGTTGGCCCCGCTTTCCACGGTGCTCCAAGTCTCGTGTCCGAACTCGCCCGCCTCAGGCTTTGTTTTGAAGGTCCACAACAACTTGCCGTCCCTCGCGTCGAACCCGTAAACGTCCCCGCTATAACCCGGCAGGACAAAAATGTGCCCGTGCATCGCCCCCACCGCCGTTGTGCCGTTGGGGACGGGCGTTTTGCCTCCGACGCCGAAATCCTCTACTGGAAGTCCGGTATCGGGATGGATCGCGATGAGCCAGTTGCCGTCCCCAAAAAGGAGGCGCGGGGAAGCCCTCTCGTCGCCCTTCCAGTAAAGCAGGCCGCGCCGGGCGGGAGAGGAAGATTGGGCGCCGATGAGACTCTTGGGTGCAAAACGCCAGCGTTCTTTTCCGGTGGCGGCGTTGACGGCAACGATGTTTTTTCCTGGGGTTGGGGTGAACATCACCCCCTTCACGACGATGGGATTACACTGGATGTTGCCCGAACCGTCTCCACTACGGTAGATCCATGCGGGTTCAAGTTGCGTGACGTTTTCGCGGGTGATCTGGCTCAGATTCGAAAACCGGTTGGAGGTGGGGCCGCCCAAGGAACGTTCCCAGTCGCCATGGTTGCCAGTTGCGGGCCAACCGTTGGTGGGAGTGAGGCGCTCGGGAGCTGCCGCGTGGAGGACGAAACTTGAGGAAAGCGGGCTTCGATCCACCGGAGCGGTGGTGGCGCTGGCTGAGGTTGGGGCGGGCGCTGGGGTTGGGAGTGCGTCAAAATCCCACAAGCCGAGTGTGGCTGCATCGGTCTTTAGGGGCGCGGCGGAGGGGGTGCCAATTTCGCGTGGCCCAGCGGAAATGCGGACGTCGTCTAGAAGGCCCTCGCAGCGGTGTTTGCCTTCTACAAGCGCGCCTAGGGCGAGGCCGCCGGGGATGGGATTGCCTGAGCGCGGCAGCAAGGGCGCTTCCTTTACTAATTTTCCATCGACGTAGAGTCGCACTTTTTCCGGGCCGATTACCGCCGCCAACGCGTGCCAAGTCCCGTCGCACACGTTGACTTCGCTGCGGATTTCCCCGCCATGGCCCGGCAAATAGAGGCTGAGAACCCCTGATTTTGCGTACGTGTAAAGTTCCCAATGGTCTGCGGACGCCTTCGTGTCGGAGGCCACCAGGATATTGAAGTCGGCGGCGGCGTTGAGTTTTGCCCTGCACTCCACGGTGAGGGGAAGGGTTCGGTAAGCCGCTTTGCCCTCGATTGCCAGACTGCCTTGAAGCGCCTTTCCAAAAGCAGGGGAGAGGGAGGTCGCTCCCGCGGCGGGAACGTTGGACGCTCCGGGTTTTGCGCCAGTTGGGACAACAGCGGGGGCAAAGGTGCGTGGGACAGGTTTTGCACCGGTCGGTTCTCCCTTAATTTGAGGCGTCAACCAGCGCAGGCCATCGAGATTGTCCCGCAGACGGCCCTCGGCGTCTTCGCCTGTGTGGTTGAGGATGCCGATGGGGCCTTTATAGCCGCTTTGGGCGATGATTTTGAGCAGGCCCAGATCCTCTGTGCCGGTTCCGAGCGGGAGGATTTTGCGGCCATTTTCGTCACCCTTGATGTCCATGCCGTTTAAGTTCAGACAGATGAGGTGTGGTAACATGCGTTGCAGCAGTTCCTTGAAGCCGTCGAGGTGGCCGTGGCCGTGGTGTTGGTTGTAGACTAGCCCCACGTTTAAGCAGCCTTCGGCTTTGAGGGCGTTGAGGATCTCGATCTGATTGTCGGGTTCCCCAAACCAAGAGCCGTGGTTGTAAAGGCCCACGGTGAGACCGTCGGCTTTTGCGGCTTCGGCGATGGGTTTAATGCGGCGCACCTCGTTGGCCACGCGGCGGGACTGCTCCTCCGCGGAGTCCGCCTTAAGCGAGCCACCGCCACCGCTGACCCAAAGTTGGGGTTTTACTTTGTATTTGCGGAACAGTTCCAGAGCGGTCAAGGCCTCGGGCGAGAGGCTGCCCGGAAACCACCAGCCCATGAGCTCGACGTGATGGCGTTTGAGGGCCGTCATTTCGTCGTCCCATTCCACAATGTGTTCCTTCCGGTAATCATAGACAAACTTGGTGAAGCCCAGTTTTTCAAGCATCTCGGCGCGTTGTTCCGGGTTGCGCTTGGCTTTGTCGAAGGGGACTATGCACCAGGCGGCTAGGTTCGGGCCGCGGAACAGCTCGGGCGCTTTTTGTTCGGAAAGGGCGTTGGCTGGCGGGGAGGACGGGGCTGCCGCTTGTGCGGGCGGGGGAAGGGCGCTCAACGCGAAGGCGCCAAGTGCCAAGAGCGAGTATTTTAAGAAAAAGGGCGGGTTCATGGGAGGTATTGGGCGGTGTTTATTGTGTGGGCTACGGGACTGGCTGCGGGACGAAAAAAAGGACTTCTCAGTGATGGGGGGCAAAAGTGGGATTGGTCTGGAGCCTGAAATCAGCGATCGCATTAAGCACAGCATCAGGATGCTCGCGGTGGAGTTGGTGGCCGGCGGCTTCGAAGCGGCGGTGGCTGCCGAGGTTCAGCGCGTTAAGCGCCGCTAGGGCGTCTGCATCTGAGCAAGCCCCGCCGGAGTGGGGATCGGCTTGAAGTAATAGAGTGGGACAGTTGATCCGCGCCAAGACTTCGTCCACCGGGAAGCCTTCCAGCCAGCGGCCTTCCACCAAAGGTGCGAACACCGCGGGGTCCACCCGATTGAGGCATTCGGCACTCCACTGCAGCGCGTCCCTTGTCCGCAAGGCTCCGAGGAGCGAGACCTTGCCGTCCGGTCCCGGGATCTCAATCTGGGCGAGTTTATCCGTGATTTCAGTGGGCGTGCCGCCGTCAAGCGCGACGGTCTGCATTCCCTTAAAAAGCGCCTGCCAGCCTGTGCCATGGATACGTTTACCCATGGTGTGGAAAGGAGGGTCTTCGAGGATAACGGCCCGCACATATTCCGGGACTCGCGCGGCGACGGCGGCGGCCACCATGGCGCCCAAGGAGTGCCCGAGAAGCACCCAGGGATCCGAGGCGATTTCCCGAAGAAAGGCCGTCGCGTCCTCCGCGTAATCGGTGATGAAATAGGTTTGGGCGCGTTCGGAATCGCCGTGACCGCGGTGGTCCAGTGTGACGATATTCCAGTGGACTTGGAGCGCGGGCAGCAGGGGCGCCCAGTCTTCCCCGCAGCGGGCCACTCCATGAAGTAGGAGGAGCGTGGGTTTTGGACCGCCGGGACTCCCAGTGTATGCTAGAGCGTGGCCGTGGGGGGAAACCCAACGTTTGGGTGTCATAGCTCGCTTTTGACGATGGTGGGAAAGGGGGGCGCAAGTCGCCCTGCCTTGAGGACGCCGCCCTGAATCACGGCGAGAAATTTTGTCCGATCCTCCAGAAGTGAGATGTCGGCGAGAACGTCCCCGTCCACGAGTAGCAGATCGGCGAGCTTGCCGACTTCAAGTGTGCCGAAGTCCGCAGAGCGCCCCATGATTTCCGCGCCCGTTTTGGTGGCGCAAGTGATGACTTCAAGCGGGGTGAGGCCGACGTCTTTGACAAAAAAGGTCAGTTCGCGGGCGTAGTCACCGTGCGGGTTCCAGCCAAAACCGTAGTCTCCCCCCATGCCGAGGCGACCGCCTGCGCGAAGGATTAGCCTGGCGCTTTCGATGCCTCCTTCGAGGGTTTCTTTGTGGCCGTCTATGACGGTTTGGGAAAGGCCGAAGGTGGGGCCGTGTTCGATGCTGGCCTTTTCAAAATAAAGGGCGGGAATACAGGGAACGTCGCGCTCCAGAAGCAGGTCGAGAGCTTCGGCATCCATAAAGGTGCCGTGTTCTATTGTGTCATACCCAGCGCGGAGTGCATTTTTGATGCCTTGCGTGGCCCTGCAATGGCCGGTTACCTTGAGCTTGTGATTGTGTGCGGTGGCGACAACCGCGTGCATTTCCTCAAAGGTCATACAAAGCGTGTGGTGGTCGTTGATGTCGGGGGAGGCGGCGTCCCCGGTGGGGTAGGTTTTGACCCACTCGATGCCGTCTTTGACGAGCGCTCGCACGGCCCGCCGAGCGTCTTCAGCCCCGTTGATGATAAAGACAAGCCCTTCCATCCCGATTTTACGAAACTCGGGATTCCAATCCATTAAACCTCCTGCAGAGCAAATTTCGCGGCCGCTGGTGGCGAGTCGCGGGCCGGGAAGGAGGTCTTCTTCGATGGCCCTTTTGAGCCACACGTCGACATTAAAAAGGCATCCGCCGGAACGTGCGGCGGTGTAGCCGCATTCCAGCGCGAGGCGGGCGTTGACGCTACTGAGCATCGAGACGTATTCGACGGGATATTTGATGTCTAGATCCTCAAGTGCGGCGATGTTGAAGTAGGTGGCGTGAAAGTGGGCCTCGACCAGTCCCGGCAGGAGCGTGCCGCCGCCTGCGTCTAGGATCTCAACATCGGGAGCCATGGGCGGCAGGCCCGCCGCTGGACCCGCATACGTGATGCGGCCGTGCTGGGCGACAAGAGCGCCGTCAGGGATGGGGGCGGCGCCGGTGCCGTCGATGAGTTGGCAGTTGCGGACGAGGATCGTGCCTTTGGAGAGTTTCATCAGGGGGGAGTTGGGGATGGGAACCTTTCACAGATTAGAAGGTGCCAAAGGCGGCGGCTAGAACTCAGACGTCTACTTTGTGTATATCCGCGCCAAAATTGGAATTTTGCTCCGCCCCAAAAAGGCGTATGGTTTATTCCGTCGCCCCTCCGCGTGAGACTTTCTCCGGCGTCTAATTTTATGATCGAAACCCCCGCTTTTGTTTCCCTCTTTTTCGCCCAACTGGGCGAGGAGCAGGGGTTGCGTCTTTTCGATGCTCTGCCTGATACGCGGCTTTTTATAAAGGACGCGCACGGGGTCTATATGTACGCCAGCCGGGGCATGTACTTGGCGCACGGATTTACGGATGAGAAGGCGATCTTGGGGCGCACCGACCACGAATTCATCCCGGCTTATCTGGCTGAGCATTACACAAGGGACGATCGCCAGGTGCTCGCCGGGGGTGAAATCTGGGGCCGGGTGGAAATGGTGATGCGCCATCCACGCTGCCACGATTGGTACGTGACCTCGAAGATCCCGTTGAGGTCCAAAGAAGGGCGAATCGTCGGCTTGGCGGGGGTGTCACGGGATCTTGAAAAGACGGCTCGGTTCGCCTCGCCCTTTACCCAACTGGTGCCGGCTTTAGAATTTATTCGCGATCAGTTTGCCTCGCCGTTTGATCTTGAGGCGCTGGCACAGCGGGCGGGGATGTCAGAGCGCGGGTTTCAGCGACACTTTAAGAAGGCGTTTCAGATCACACCGACGGCTTATCTTCGGCAGTTCCGCCTTGGGAAGGCCTGCCAGATGTTGCTTGAATCCGACAAAACCATCGTCTCTATAGCGATGGAAACGGGGTTTACGGATCACAGCCACTTGGCTCGTGAATTCACTCGATCTATCGGCAGCACGCCGGGGGCCTATCGCACGCGGTACCGGCAGGAGGTTGGTTGAGGCAGGATGGGCGGCGGTGTGGATGGGATTGGCGCCTTCGCGCTGCTGGACAATGTCACGACTCATGGGCAATTGTGAACCTATTGGATTACAAGCGGTTTGATTCCAAAAGATAATGGCTCTGGACTTTCTTATTGTTTTATCAGCTCTGGTTTTCCTGATGCTCGCAGCCTATCGCGGCTACAGCGTGATCCTGTTTGCCCCGTTGGTTGCCATGGGGGCGGTGCTTCTCTCGCATCCTGCCCAGGTGCCCCCCTTTTTCACCGGCCTCTTCATGGATCGAATGGTGGGTTTCGTGAAAAACTTCTTTCCCATCTTTCTGCTGGGAGCTGTTTTTGGAAAAGTCATCGAGCTGTCTGGTTTTTCAAAGTCGATTGTTGCCTCGGTGATCTCTTTTTTGGGCAATCGGCGGGCGATGCTCTCCATTGTGTTGGTAGGCGCGCTGCTGACGTACGGCGGGGTTTCGCTCTTTGTTGTGGTGTTTGCGGTTTATCCGTTTGCTGCGGAGATGTTTCGACAGGGGAATATTCCCAAGCGCCTGATGCCTGCGACCATCGCACTGGGAGCGTTTACTTTCACGATGGATTCGCTTCCGGGTACCCCACAGATCCAGAACATCATTCCGACGGCGTTTTTTAAAACCAGCGTTTATGCCGCACCCTGGCTGGGCAGTATCGGCGGGCTGTTCGTTCTGGTTTGTGGGATTACCTACCTTGAGCACATGCGGTTACGTGCGTTGAGCTCCGGCGAAGGCTATGGGGATGGGCACTCAAATGAACCCGCGGTGTTGCCTGCTGGGGGTTTAGTGCATCCGGCCCTCGCCCTGCTGCCGCTTGTCGTGGTCGGGGTCCTGAACCGGGTGTTTTCCGATGCGATTCCCGCCTTTTATGGCGATAGTGTGTCGTTTATATCGGCCGTCGCCGGAAAGTCGGAGCCTATTGTGCTGCAGACGAAGTCAGTGACTGCGATTTGGGCAATTGAAGGGGCGCTCCTGATGGGGATTGTTACTGTTTTCGCTTTGGCGTGGAAGACTCTGTTGCCCCGCTTCTCGGAGGGCAGCAAGACCGCGATTGCCGGCGCGCTGCTGGCGACAATGAACACCGCGTCGGAGTACGGCTTCGGTGCTGTGATTGCTGCGCTGCCTGGGTTTTTGATGGTTACGGATTTCTTGAAGACCATTCCCAACGTCCTCATTAACGAGGCGGTTACGGTCACCACGCTTGCCGGGCTGACTGGATCCGCTTCCGGTGGGCTTGGCATTGCGCTTGCCGCGATGGCTGAACATTTTTGTGCAGCGGCACAGGGCGCAGGCATTCCGCTGGAGGTTCTGCACCGAGTTGCCTCGATGGCTTCAGGCGGAATGGATACGCTTCCGCACAATGGCGCGGTCATTACGCTGCTTGCGGTGACTGGGCTGACCCACCGGGAAGCGTACCGTGATATTTTTGTGATAACTTGTATTAAGACGTTCGCGGTCTTTTTGGTGATCGCTGTTTTTTATGCGACGGGACTTGTGTGAGTCAGGTGAAGTCCCTTTTGTATCTAGAGCCTGTCCGTGATTTCTGAACCATCTATTTCTTAACCATCTAATAGGCAGCGCCTTACCGTTTAAAAAAAGAGGGCATGACACATGAGTTTCGCTGCCATGCCCAAAATCGATGGGTTATGATTGAGTTACTACGCCTAACCAGCACCACCGATGTCTAACTCTTTTACCCTCCAACCCGAGCTTCGTGCAGTTCTGCCAGTCATTCGCGGCTGCAAAGACTACAAAGAACAACACCGCCAAGCCCGTGAAAGCATCAAGGCGCTCAGATGCACAGTGCTTAAAAACCTTTTGCTCTGCAATTTTCGCGGGCTTAGCCAGCGCCTGGCGGTGGAATTTGGTCATTCGCTCGACGTCGGCTTGATGGCGTTTTCTTGTTTGTCAGTTTTTTTACCTTTGCCACCTCCTCCAGTGGATGCGGGTTTAATGTCTGTGTTCGGCTTTGGCATCGGCGCTTTGATGGCGGTGCGCCAGGCGAGCATTTGCGCGTGCATCTCCTTCGCCCTGTCGGGTATCGACGCCGCGAGGTTCTTTGTTTCGCCGATGTCGTCGTGCAGGTTGTAAATCTCGAAGTGGTTGTCCTCCAAATATTCCATAAGCTTCCAATCGCCGGAGATCATCGTCGTCACCGGAGTGGTGCGCCACTGACGCGGACCAGCGCTGAGGTAGCCGGGGAAATGTTGGTAAATCGCGGTGCGCTTCAGATTCGGGCTGCTTTCGCAGAACAGCGGGACGAGGCTTTCACCTTGCCGGGCCAGCGGACGATGAACGGATCGCGCGTGCCGCCTTCGTAGAGTGAGCCTTTGCCGGAGCGCAGCGGGGCGTTGTCGGTGACGGATCCATGTTCGTCATCACCGGGAGCATCGGCTTTTTTGAGTTTGAATTTCTTCACCTTGAAGTCCCCGTCCCGGATGAGGCCGTCCTCGCGGTCGTAGCCGCCGACCCCGCCGTTATCGCTGGAAAAAATCAGGACGGTGTTATCGGCAAGATGGAGTTCGTCGAGCAGGGCCATGATGCGACCGACACTTTCATCCACGCTGTAAATCATCGCGGCATACCCCGGATTCTTCTGCTCGCCCACGGGCGGTTTGGCGGCGAATTTTTCAACCAAATCTTTCTTCGCCTCCCACGGCGCATGAACCCCGAAATGCGGGAGATAGAGAAAGAAAGGCCCATTCTTGAGGCGCCGGATGAAATCCTCCGCCCGGTCAGTCTGAGGAGTCATCCGGGAGCCATCAGCAGCCGAGCAGGCTGTGCAGATCCTCAAGCAGCTCGGGTAGGGATCCTTCGATGATCCCCCAAACGATCCTGTCCTCCACCGTATCGTAGCAATGGGCGAGGATATTGCGGAACGAAATGATTTGCCGGTAATTCCGGATGGAATCGATCTGTTCTGGAGCAATCTTGAAGGAGCGGTTCAGCGCCTCCCCGATTATTTCAAAGGACCGCTCCACGGCCAGGCGAGTCTTATCGTCTGCTGAATATTGTTCAATAGTCAGTCCGGCGACGAACTTTTAGACTTCATGTCCTCGCCGCAATGCCTCCTCAAGATGCTCCCGAAGCTCAGGCTTCATAAACAAGGACACTTTCTTCTTGGATATTCCGTTTGAGGGAAGGACGGGTCACTCCGCCCGGCGTCAGAAGATCCACTTCGGTTCCCACGGCATCCTGCAGTTCATGGAGCAGGCCGAAATAGTGAGTGGCATACTCAGCAGGGGGCATGTCCTCGAATTGAACCAGCAAATCCAAGTCGCTTCCCTGTGAAGCCTCTCCGCGCGCCACGGATCCAAAAACTCGCAGGCTCCGAACCGGATGACGGCGGCACGGTCCGGACAAGACCTCTTTGAGCTCTGCAAGTGACATACGGACAGTGTACAGCAGGCGCGCTATGGCAGAAAGGCGAAACTAGTCCGGACACCTCCAGCGGGGTTACGGTCCCGCGCCCTCACGTGGGGGCACAAGCATTTGCACGGCGTTCAAATCAAATGCCGGCGTGGAACCCAGTGAGGCGGAGATCGGGCAGAACTCGTTGCCGTCGCAAGGTGTGCGCCAGAGTCTTTGGCGCCTGTCCCCAGAAGCAAGACCTTGCAAAAAGAAAATGCATTCCGCCATTTTGAGTCAAAATGGAATTTATCACTCGTTTTTTGACTGTTCCAGCCGATCATTTTTTCCTCCTCGGTCCCAGAGGCACCGGTAAAACTTCCTAGACTCAGACGCTTTTTTCAAACGCCCTCCGCATCGATCTTCTCGACCCCGCCACCCTGCGCGCGCTCTCAGCGAAACCCGAACGCCTGCGCGAACGCATCGAGGGCTGCCCAGGTCTCAAAACCGTCCTGATCGACGAGGTTCAAAAGCTGCCGCATTTCCTCGAGGTGATCCATGCGCTCATTGAAGAAAAGCGGGGCATTCAGTTTGTCCTCACCCGATCCAGCGCCCGCAAACTCCGGCGCACCGGTGTAAACCTGCTTGGGGGACGAGCCGCCCAGAAGCGCCTCCATCCGTATATGGCGGCAGAACTCGGCGATCGATAAGGATAGGCATTTGCTTTTTGTGCCCCCCGTCACGATTTCTTCAGCCTGGACGCGGGAACGTTAAACAAAACCGGCTTTGATCTCGTCGGCCTCTTCATGGGTTCCGAAGGGATGTTAGGCGTCGTCACCGAGGCCACCCTTCGCCTGATCCCCAAGCCCGCCAGCCGCGCGATGCTCGGCGCCGCCATTTTCCCCGAGTTCGCGATGGCCACCGCCGCCGTGCAAGCAATTCTCGATGCGGGCCACCTTCCTTCCGGCCTCGAAATCACCGATACCTTCACCCTCGAAGCCGCCCGTCGTCGCCTCGGTGCCGATCGTTTTTGTCATCAGGCGCCATCCCTTTTGGGCTCCGGCGGGAGCTCCTCACGCTGGAGGCCTTGTGTCGGCAATCCGCTCGTCAGCGCTGCATAGTCGGTCTTGCGCGGGGCGACCAGCTCCACGCCCTTGTCTGTAATGATGTATTCGCGGATGTCTTTGCTGTGATTGCCACCGCGCATTTTAATCACGACCATGACTTTGCGGAGCTGGCCACTGATCTCCACGTAGCGCATGCGGATAATGTCGTCCGTCAGGTACGAGATCGAATAGTTGCTGAACGACAGCGCCGAGAAGCTGTCCTCCACCTCGACGGTGCTGAGAATGGTGACTCCGGCCCGCGTCAAGACACCGATCATTCGATAGAGCGATTCGCGGTAGTCTGAGCGGAAGCTCGGTGCCAGTGCCATCTCGAAGCCACCCAACGAGTCGATCACCAGTCGCTTGGCGCCCGTCCGGTCGATGGCATCGAGAATCTGTTGCATCGTTTCATCCACCGATAGATCGAGCAGCCGCAGGTAAAGGACTTCGAGTTTGCCATTATTAATCGACGCTTCGAATTTCAAGCCGAAGCGGTCGGCGCGATTGGTGTAGCCCTGCACGCGCTCTTCAAAGATCGCCATGATGGCCGATTCCCCTTGGCGCAAGCCTTCGCCGATGAACTGCGTAGCCAAGGAGGATTTGCCACAGCCGGACGGCCCGGCAAGCAGCACGCTGTCGCCCTCGTAGACGCCGCCGTTGAGCATTTGATCCAACTTGGGGATACCAATGGAAATTTTGTTTCGCAAGAACGCCGTCGCCGATTCCGCCTGTCGGCCGAGCAATCCCAGCGTGCGCGAGAAGGCCTGCACGCCGTCGCCATCGATTCGCATGGTGTGCAAGCCCGGCACCGACTTTTGGCCCCGAAGTTTGACGATTTGCAATTTGCGGACCACCGAATTTCGTTCCACCTCCTGCGATAGCCAGAAAATCCCGTCGACCACGTTGAATAGCGAGTGCTCGCGGATCTCTTCTCTGTCGTACTCGCCGACCAGAAAGCTGGTGGCCTCCCAACTGGTCAGAAACTGGCCGAGCTTCTGGATGAACGTGAGGATTTTGCCTTCGGAAATTGTTAGGGGCGCGGCGCGCTCCACCGCGCGGAACGAATCGACAAACACGGTGGATGGTTGGAGCGCCTTAACTTGGCGGACGATTTCCTCGAGCACCGCATCCAAATCCCGCTCGATCAGCGTGTCGGACAGGCTGATGAAGCGCACGGCTGCGCCCATCTTGCAGGGGTCGTAAAACGAAAACTGCTGCTGGTAGCGGATCATTTTGAGGGCGGGCTCGCCGAGCACGGTGAAATAGAGCGCGGGCCGCGATTCCGTCCCGGTGGCAAAGGCGATCTGATGCGCCATCGTGGTTTTGCCACAGCCGGGCATACCCGCAATGAGATTGAAGGAATACTCGGGGATGCCGCCGCCCAAAATCTCGTCAAGCCCGCGCACGCCCGAGGGCAGCTTGCGGATCACGATTTTTGCGGGCGCGGTTGCCGCCGTTTCCGGCTCATGGGCAGGAGCTGTGACTGGGGGAATTTTCATGGAGATCTTCGGGGGGGGAGATTCAAATCGTTCTTCGAGACTTGCGGCCAGACATCGCGCAGCATGCGAAGCGTCATGGTTTCGCCGGTGAAAGTGATCAGCAGTTCGAGCAGGCAGGCGAGCAGCACAGTCCATCCTGCCAAAACGGTTTCCGCCACGATCGGCACTCCGGGCCCGTCAAACCCTTGCAGCATGTCATCGTCATTGATGGAGATCTGGCTCAGCCACGGGACTTCTTCGCTGGCCGCGGCGAGCGCCCGTTCCAAGATCAATCGGAACGAAAAGGCGCCCAGAAGCGCCACAAAATAGGGGCTGAGCTTCTTGACCCCATTAAAGTGGAGCGTGTTCGACGCCAAGGATGCTGGATTGGCTCCGCCTTCGTAGGTGAGAATCTGTTGGGCAAGGTACCGCATCTGGGGAGTTGCTCGGCTCATGGCAAAATCGGTGCGGGGAGGAATGTCACTGATACCACCCTCGCCCCGCAAAAGCAAGAGAAGGAAAGTGTCTGTCCCCCGCGTCTCTCTGAATGGATAGAGTTTCCGGCGCAAAGAGTCTGTCCCGAATGGCACTTAGTTAAGGCGCTTTTAGCGCGCCTGTCTCCTTCATCTGGCGATTGGGAGAGAGGGGGTTTCCGGATGCAACCCTTATAGGGTTGGCTGTGTTTTTGGTGACCCAGGGTAGGCCCGCCAGCGTCGGTCCAACCCTGGGCTGGATGATGCAACGCCGTTGGCGTTGTGAGCCCAGCCGAGACTGTGGAGAGAGAACGCTGTGGGGGTTGGCAGCACGGTAGGTGCTCCAAATGAACGCCAAGGGCGTTCGCTGATTCAGCCCGGGTTGCGCGCAGCGGGCTACCCTAGAGAAGGAAAGCGTCTGTCCCCCGCGTCTCTGGTGGTAGCACGGTAGGTGCTCCAAATGAACGCCAAGGGCGTTCGCTGATTCAGCCCAGGTTGCGCGCAGCGGGCTACCCTGGGTTACGCTCACAAAATGAGCGACAACACTGCAGGGGTTGCACCCCCGGAAAGTCGCTGCGGGAGAGATGCGAATGGCACTTAGTTAGAGCCTGTCCGTGATTTCTGAACCATCTAATAGGCAGCGCCTTACCGTTTAAAAAAAGAGGGCATGACACACGAATTTCGCTGCCATGCCCAAAATCGATGGGTTCTGATTGAGTTACTACGCCTAACCAGCACCACCGATGTCTAACTCTTTTACCCTCCAACCCGAGCTTCGTCCAGTTCTGCCAGTCATTCGCGGCTGCAAAGACTACAACGAGGTCTTTTAATCATCCATAAACCTACCAGAGATGGTCTAAGGTGCTTCCTGTGGAGGGGCATAGGGTTGGTTGCCAGCGGCGTTTTGGTGCTGGCAACCAAGCGTTAGGGATGCAATGCGTATTATCTTCTTGTTACGAAAATGTTGCCGGTATTTGTGGGCTCACTTTAATGTTTGCAGGAAGGCTTGCACGTCTTCCAATTCTTGGGTGCTCAAAATCAGCCCCATAGCGGGCATGGGGGAGACCTTTAGGTATTCAAATCCCTGCGCCAGTACAGCGTTGGGTTCCAGCAAGCTCTGCTTAATATAGGCCGCGTCCTTGCGCATCGCTATCCCGTCGAGCGCCGGTCCCACATTGCTGCCTTGGCCTTGCAGCGCGTGGCATAACACACAGGCTGCGGTGGGGTGACGCTTGAAAATAGCCTCTCCGCGGACTGGATCCGCTGGCAGCAGTTTCGCTTCGCTCAGTGCGGTGAGCTCCACCAGACTGACGTCATCAAAGGTGGCCTCTCCCTTGCCCACAAAAAGCAGGTTGATACTCGCCTTTGTTTTTTTACCGCTGTTGAAAATGGTTTCCACCTCCGTCCAGTCGCTGTTTTTGCTTATCCCGTTGGTTTGGGCTCGTCCGATGTGATCATTCAAACTGACATTGCCATCCACTCCTTTGGTGCGAATCCAGGCGCTTAGTTTGTATTGAGTGGACTCCTTGACGGGCACTTCCAGGTGGAAGCTGGTGTCCACCTTGTCTTTGGCTGCGACGCGCAGCGCCTTTTCGCCGGAATGAGCATCCTTGCCGGAAACAACCTTCCAAGTGGCGAAATTCGGGCCCGAATTCGGGTTGTAGTCGCGGCGAGTCCAGTCTTGCGGCAAGCCCTCAGGGGAGAGCGATTCAAGACCGGCGTTGGTTAGCAGATTCGGTCCTTCTGTGTAAATGGAGGTGTTGTGGCGTTTGGACAACATCCGGACGGCTTCCTGCAACCATTCGTCGCGGTTGCCGGCGGCGTCCGGGGTGAGTCCCCGCACGAGTTGCTGGATTTGCGGCGTGGTGGGGAAATCCGCGAGTTTGACCCAAGCAGCGAGTTTGGTATGCGGTTCGCGATCCGTAACGACGCCCGAGCCAAAGAACAACGCTTGGGAGGCCTCGTTATTGCCAAGGGCGCGGATGGCGTTGCGGCGGAGTTTATCGTCTGTGGCGTAGAGCGCGGCGCGGTGGGTTTCGAGGTCGAGTGCACCGAGGCCCTGCAAGGTATGGAGGGCGTGGAGGGCGGCGATGTTGCCGTTGTTTGCGGTGACCAGGGCCTTGAGGGCAGGAATGGCGTCCTGTTTTTTTCCTTCCACCAGAAAGCGTTGCGCCTGGAGGCGAGTGTATTGCACATCGCTCCCAAGGGCGTCCACGAGCATCTGCGTGCCTGCCTTTTCCAAAGGCACTGCGCGGCGAGTGGTTGCGTCATTTGCCACGACGCGATAGATGCGGCCGCGGGCATGATCGCGCAGATCGTTTTCATGCGCTCCGCCGGGGCCGACGGTGGCCTTGTATCCACCGCGTTCCACACTGGGGGTGGGGTTGTGTTGGATGATGAAATTCTGCCAGTCGGCGATCCACACGGCTCCATCGGGGCCGACTTCTGCGTAAACAGGGGAGGTCCATTCATCGGAACTCGCGAAGAGGTTCATGCCGTCCAAGGCCTTGTAGCCCGCGCCGTCGGGTTGCACATCCATCAGCGCGACGAGCTTCATGGTCGGTTCGCACACCAGCGCCTTGCCTTGAAAGCGCGCCGGTAGACTCGCCGAATACGCAAAGGAGGAGCCCGCCGCCGACGTATAGCCGTTAAAAACATCCACCTGACGGTAATTCGGCGTGATGGTGTGCGCCTCGCTAACCACGTTTATTTTCTTCGCACTCATCCACTTCCCTTGAGGGAACGCACCTGCAGGGATGCCGCCGTAGAAAAACGGAGCCCCGTTGGCTGTTCCGCCGAAGTCGTCACCCGCTTCGTTGTAGCTTTGGGCCCAGGTGTTGTTGGTAAACTGATGCATGAATTCCAGTTGCGTGCCGTCCGCTTTGAAGCGGTAGGTGCCCATTCGGAAGTCGAGAGGTTTGCCGCCTACCTCACCCTTAAACCCGGAGTACCCGACCGAGCCCCAGATCCAGTTGTCATAGCCGTAGTGCAGGTTGCTCGCTTGCGCATGGGTGTCCTGCACACCCCAACCACTGAGGATAACCTGGCGCACATCCGCGTGATCCCCTCCGGTGCTATCTTTGAGGAAAACAAAGTTTGGAGGCTGAGAAACAATAAGGCCGCCGTTGGTGAAACAAAGGCCTGTAGGGATGTTTAGTTTGTCAGCGAAGACGGTGAACTTATCTGCTTTGCCGTCCCCGTCTGTATCTTCACAGATAATGATTTTATCATTCCCAACATTGTCCGCAGAAACGCCGTGGGGATAATCGGAAGTACAGGCCACCCAGCAACGGCCGCGGGCGTCCCAGGCCATGGCAATGGGTTTGCCGATTTGCGGGGCCTCGGCGAAGAGTTCGAGGTGCATATCGGCGGGCACTTGGATGCGTTCCATGGAGCCTTTGAGGTCATAGGGCTTCTGGAAGGTCAACGCTTCGGGGCGTTTCTCGTAGTTGGCCACATTTGGATTGGGCTCGCGAATCTCTGGGACCCGTTGGGCGGTAAAGGTTTCCCAGTCCTTGAGGAGAGGGGCTGGAATTGCTTTCAACACAGCTTCGCGCAATTGTGCGCCGGTTTGGTCTTCTTTGACGGGGATTAAGAGCTTTCGTGCTTTGAAGGAGGCAAGGCTCGGAATTTCGCCGGCATCGCCTCGCAACAATACCGCGTCGTAAAGGGCGGCAAGTTTAGGGGTAAAGTCTTGAGCTGCGCCGTAATAGTCAAAAAATAATGCATCTCTGCCGTTTTCCTTCATGGCGGAATGAAGCGGGCCGGATTGGGTTTTTTCGGTTCCCTTTACGTCGAGGTATGCAATACGCAAGGGACGAGGGGCGGCTTGGGAAGAGGGTGCAGCGTGGGTGAGCACAAGCATTGCGAGGCCGATAGTGGGGAAATGGGAGCGGTCGCTCATGGGATTTGGGGTGTGGAGTTGTAGGGGGGGATGGCCATGGGGAGTGAGGTACTCCGCTCTACAGAATAAGTGATATGGGGCAATTTTCACTCTGACATTTTTTGTGAAAAATCGGACTTTCGTGGTTCCCTCCGCCTTCATTGGTTATCTGATGCCATCTCTTTTAGGTTTATGGATGATTCAAAGACCGCAGCACCTGGGAGAGAAGGACCAGTTTTCTTCAAGATTTGGTATGAGATCTTCAACAGAGATTCTATTTGGTATGAATCGGCGTAAGTTCGGAAAACAGGTCCGCAAGAAAATGCGAGGCCTTCCCATTACCGGGTGAAGGCTTGAGGGCAAGCGCGTGCTTTTTTCCGAGTCGCTGGTAGGGGAATTGCCGTATGGCGCCAAATGCGGGCAAAAGAAAAGCCGAGCACTCGCTCGGCTTCCCTTTGGCTATCGAATGGAAGCAGGGCAAGTGCCCCGCGCCATTCAATCCGTTCCGCTGTATTTCCCGCTAGTGGGCTTATTCCTCTGGCGTGATGACTTCCACCTCTTCAGAGGGGTCGTCTTCGCCGCTAACCACTGGCGCAATGGCCTGTAATTTGGAGCCAGGTTTGAGCTCGATAAGCTTGACGCCCATCGCATTGCGTCCCGTCTCGCGAATCTGGCGCGCACGAATGCGAACCATCTTGCCCTTGGTCGTGATGAGCATTATCTCTTCGGAGTCCCGCACGGCCAAGGCACCTGCCACTTCGCCGGTTTTATCGCCGGTCTTCATGGTGATGATGCCCTTGCCCCCGCGGGTCTGGAGGCGATAGTCCTCGAAGGCTGTGCGTTTTCCTACGCCGTTTTCTCCCGCCACTAGCAGTGTGCAGTTGTTGTCCACGAGGACGGCTGCGACCACCGTGTCGCCCTCCTCTAATCGGATGCCCCAGACGCCGATGGTGTCGCGCGACTGGCGTTTGACGTCCTCTTCCTGGAAGCGGATGCTCATGCCGTGGCGCGAAATTAGCACCATTTCGCTGTTGCCGTCGGTGACGTTGGCCGTGATGAGCTGGTCGCCTTCCTCAATCTTGATCGCGATCAACCCGCCTTTGCGCATGTTGATGAAATCACGCAAGTTCGACTTTTTGACGATCCCGTTTTTGGTGGCGAATACGATGTTGAGCTGGTCGGTGAAGGTCTCCTCATCCGTCTTGCGCCCAGTGATGCGGATGGTCGCCGCGATCTTTTCGTCAGGCCGCAAGTTGAGGAAGTTGGCGATAGAGCGGCCTTTGGCGGCGCGCCCCATTTCCGGCAACTCAAACACGCGCTCGACGTAGCAGCGCCCAGACTGGGTGAAGAACATCAGGTAATCGTGCGTGGTGGCCGTGTAGAGATGCTCGACGAAATCGTCCTCATCCTCCGCGTTGACGGCGTCCCTGGTCTGCATGCCCTTCATGCCGGTGCCGCCGCGATTGCGCACGGGGAAGCTGGCGATGGAGGTGCGTTTGAGGAAGCCGCGGTGAGTGAGGGTGATGACGGTACTTTCGTTGGCTATGAGATCTTCAATAGAAATCTCGCCTTCATCAGGGACGATCTGGGTAAGACGTTTGTTGGCGTACTTCGCCTTAATGTCACCCAATTCCTTCTTGATGATTGCAAAGACGCGGAACTCGCTGCCTAGGATGTCGATAAGATCCTTAATGGTATCCAAGAGCGTCTGGTATTCCTTTTGGATGCTCTCGCGCTCTAAGGCAGTCAACTGATACAGACGCAGGTCGACAATCGAGCTTGCCTGACGTTCCGAGAGCTTGTAGCCGCCGTTTACCAGACGGGCTTCGTCGCGGATGAGAATGCCGATTTGTTCCACCGCGGCACGGGTCCAAGAGAGCGCCATGAGTCGGGTGCGTGCGTCATCGCGGTCGCGGGACTCATCTTTGATGATCCTGATAAAATCATCGATGTTGGAGATCGCGATGAGGAAACCGGCCAATTTCTCGGCCAACTCCTCCGCTTGACGCAAGAGGAAGCGAGTCCGGCGCAAAACCACTTCGCGGCGGTGCTCAATGTAGCAGAAGATGGCTTCCTTGAGTGAGAGCAACTTGGGCCGCCCATGGTCGATCGCCAGCATCGCCACCGAGAAGGTCGTCTCCAGAGAAGTGTGCTTGAAGAGGTTGTTGATGACCACCTTCGGGTTAGCGTCGCGCTTCAGTTCGATGACGACGCGGGTTTCCTCGGTGGATTCGTCACGCACCGCGCTGATGTCGGTCAACGTCTTCTCATTGACCAAGTCGGCGATGCGCTTGATTAATTCTGCCCGGTTTACGTTGTAGGGAATTTCGGTGACGATGACCGCCTCCCGGTTGCCCTTCATTTCCTCGGTGCAAACCTTGCCGCGCACGCGCAGGGAGCCTTTACCAGTTTCAAAGTACTGGCGGATCGGCTTGGTACCCAGAAGGATACAGCCGGTTGGAAAATCGGGGCCTTTTACATGGGCCATCAGCCCTTCGATGGTGATTTCCGGATCGTCGATCTGTGCGCAGATGGCGTCGAGGATTTCCCCGAGGTTGTGCGGGGGAATGTTGGTGGCCATCCCTACGGCGATACCGGTGCCGCCGTTGACGAGCAAGTTGGGCCAGGCGGCGGGAAGGACGGTGGGTTCTTCGCGGGTTTCGTCGTAATTGGGGACGAAATCAACGGTGTCCTTTTCCATGTCGTCCATGAGCGAGGAGCCGAGGTGGCGCAGGCGTGCCTCGGTGTAACGCATGGACGCAGGTGGATCACCTTCGACGGAGCCGAAGTTGCCCTGGCCCTCGATGAGCATCTCGCGCATAGCCCAGTACTGGGCCATGTGGACGAGGGTGGGGTAGATGGCTTGGTCACCGTGGGGGTGGTAGTTGCCCATGGTTTCCCCGACGATCTTGGCGCACTTTAAGTGCTTGCGCGTTGGGGTGATGCCCAGTTCGCTCATGGCGAAAAGGATGCGGCGCTGGGAGGGCTTGAGGCCGTCGCGCGCATCGGGGAGCGCACGGGAGACGATCACCGACATGGAGTAGTCCAAAAAGGATTTGGACATCTCGTCGGCGACGTTCACTTTTTCGATTTTTTCGTTCTTCGAGTACATCGTGAGGTGGAAAGGAGGCTGTTGGCCTGGGTGTGGCTGCGGAGCGAATGCTGGGTGTCGCGAGCCGGATTAAATGTCCAAATTGCGGACGTTAAGGGCGTTGTCTTCGATGAACTGGCGGCGGGGTTCGACGATGTCGCCCATCAAAATGGTAAACATCCGGTCGGCCTCGAGCGCGTTGTTTTCGTTGAGATCCACCTTCATGAGGCGGCGTTTGGCCGGATCCATGGTGGTCTCAAAAAGCTCCTTGGCGTTCATTTCCCCCAGCCCCTTGAAGCGCTGGATGGTCATGCCTTTACGCCCGATTTCGAGCACCTTGGCGAGGATTTCCGGGATCGAGAAGAGCGGATGAACCGCCGCCTTTTCTCCGTCGCCTTCGATGATCTCGAACAACGGCTTGTCACTGTTGGAGTAATGCTCGACCTTAAGCCCCTTTTTGGCGAGCTCGTCCATCAGCTTTGCCACCGAGGAGGATTCGTGGAGTTCCACCAAACGCGCACGGCGGCGAGGGCCGTCGCTTTTCTTCGTGGGCTTGGGCGCTGCGGCACTGGCGCTGGGTTGAACTTGGCCTTGGGCGTCTAGTTCCGAGGTCTCCTCCATTCCGGGCAGGGCCGGGGGTTGTTCAATTTCGAACAAGCCGAGGTCGGGGTTGGCGTCGTGAAAGGCGCGCAAATCGGTGTCGTGGGTGAAAAACTCGACGTGATCGTTGTTTCCTTCACGTACCCGCACCAAATGCGAGGGAAGCGAGCCGTGGAGGGTGCGGTGATGCAGGTAGGTCTCGAAATCCCCGCCGTGGCGCCGCAGGGCGTCCGCGTATTTCGAGAGCTTTTCCAGCAGAGCGAGAAGTTCGGCAAGGGCAGCTGCCGTGGAGGTTTTTCCGTCGGCGAGGTTGCGCAGTTTGACTTCGTCGGCTCCCAGTCCGATGAGCATGCGGTTGAGCTGGAGGTCGTCGTCGACATACTCCTCACGCTTCTTGCGCTTCACTTTGTACAAGGGCGGGCAGGCAATGTAGATGCGCCCGCTGCGCACAAGTTCCGTCATTTGGCGGTAGAAGAAGGTCAAAAGCAGCGTGCGAATGTGGGAGCCGTCAACGTCGGCATCCGTCATGATGATGATCTTGCCGTAGCGCAGCTTTGCGAGGTTGAAGGAACCTTCCTGTTCTCCGCCGCCGATCCCCGTGCCGATGGCGGTGATCATTGTCTGAATTTCGGTGTTCTGCAACACCCTGTCCAAGCGCGCTTTCTCTACGTTAATGAGCTTGCCTCGAATAGGGAGAATCGCCTGAAACCGCCGGTCGCGTCCCTGTTTGGCGGAGCCGCCTGCGGAGTCACCTTCGACGATGTAGAGCTCGGTGAGTTCTGGATCGCGCTCGGAGCAGTCCGCCAGTTTTCCGGGCAGTCCGCCGCCGGTGAGCGCGCTTTTGCGTACTGTTTCACGGGCCTTTCGGGCTGCTTCGCGGGCGCGGGCGGCCATGAGTCCTTTTTCGACAATTTTCTTCGCGATGGCGGGATTTTCGTCGAAGTGCCCCATGAGCCCCTCGTAAGTGATTGAACTGACAATGCCTTCGACCTCCGGAGTGACGAGCTTGACCTTCGTCTGGGACTCGAAACTGGGGTTGGGATGCTTGATGGAAAGCACGCACATGAGCCCTTCGCGCACATCATCGCCGCTGATGGAGGGATCCTTGTCCTTGAGCAGGTTGTTCTGCTTGGCGTACTGGTTGATAGCGCGGGTGAGCGCAGTACGGAAGCCGGTGGAATGAGTGCCGCCGTCAGGGTTGGGGATGGCGTTGGTGAAACAGAGCAACTGATCGTTGTAGGAGTCGTTGTACTGGAAAACGACGTCTACGATCATGTCGTCTTCGATCTCGACTTGATCCTTGCTCTTGAATTTCACCTTGCGGCTGCCGCGCAGCAAAATGGGTTTGGGATGCAACAGGGCTTTGTTCTCCCCAAGCTGGCGCACGAATTCCTCGATGCCAAGCTTGTAAACATGCACCTCGCGCCTGATGTCTTCGCCGCGCTCGTCGGTGAGGGTGATTTCCAGGCCGGGGTTCAAAAACGCCAGTTCGCGCAGGCGCGCCGACAACTTGGCAAACTGGAACTCTGTTGTGATGGTGAAAATCGTCGCATCCGGCAGGAAGGTGATGAGAGTGCCGGTTTGCTTGGGATTTTGGACCTCGCCGATAACGACGAGTTTTTGAGTGGTTACACCACGTTCGAAGGCCATGTGGTGGACCTTGCCTTCGCGGGTGACTTCGACCTTGAACCAATCAGAGAGCGCGTTGACGCACTTGGCGCCGACGCCGTGCAAGCCGCCGGAATATTTATAGGCACCCTGTCCAAACTTCCCGCCTGCGTGCAGGTTGGTGAGCACCAATTCAAGGGCGGGGATTTTGAATTTCGGATGAATGTCGACGGGAATGCCCCGGCCGTTGTCCCGCAGCGAGCAGGAACCGTCGACGTGGAGCGTGACGTCAATACGGGTGCAATAGCCGGCGAGATGCTCGTCGATGGAGTTGTCGAGAACCTCAAAAACACAATGATGCAAACCGCGCTCGTCGGTTGGCCCTATGTACATCCCAGGCCGTTGCCGGACGCCGGCTAAGCCTTCGAGTTTGTCGATTTTGGAGGCGTCGTAAAGTTGGTCGGTGACGGAGGGTATAAGGGCTTCTGCGGAGTCAGACATAGGAGGCGGTGGCCGAAAACAAAACGTGAGAGAGTCGAAAACTTACAATAGAGAGAGGAATCTAAGTTAGACAACAGAAAAACAGCGCCACACAACCTGTTGTGTCTCCTGCTGGGGGAAGTCCCGGCAGTTGCCCAACAGACTGTGGTGGCGCTGAGGTTTGCGGAGTGTCGTTTCCTGCTGTTTAACTCCAGTGGCTAGAACTATTTTGCCGCCTTAAGCTGTGGTTCGGCGCTGCCTTCTGCCACGCCGAGCGCCCAGCGGATGCCGCCCAGAATGTGCTTTTGAAATTGCTGGGAAACTTCCGGGGAGTTGAGCCGGTTGGCGAGATTGGCGTCGTCATCCCACACGTCCTCCCGGTGGCCGAGGCTGGTGTAAAATACGCGGCCTTGGCCTTGTTTGCGCACCCAGGAGACGGGGAAGTGCAGGGGTTGCCCCTGTTCAGGCCTGCCGTCCATGGGGACGGTGGGGGAGGCGAAAATATCATGCACACGCGAGCGATCGTAGGATTTGATGTGGTACATTTCTTCCTTGGCGATGGGCCAGGGGGTGATGCGGCCACCGGCAGCGGGATGGGCGGGGTCCAAGGGGATTAATTCCACAGGAGCCTGGCCGCCGTGGGTTGCGAATTCGCCGCCAAGCATTTCGATGTAGGGGCGGAAGCCGTGGAAAGTATCGCTGGCAGAGTGCATTGCCATGAAGCCGTGGCCATTTTCAACCCATTGGATAAAGCCTTCCTTATCTGGCAGGGGAAGGTCGCCGGTGGTGTTGGCGAAGATGACTCCGTCGACTTTGAGGGCGTCGAGGGCGGCCGGGGCGAGGGCTGCAAGGCGTGTCACAATTTGCTCACTCAGTTGCTGTTGAGCCGCCTTGGCTTGGGCTTCGATCTCGGGCGTCCATTTCGTCATCGCCTCGTCGAAGCGCTTGGTGTCGCCTTCGAAGCGCTTCTTTGCGCCCTCGTCGGCGTTTTCCGCTAGTGGCTTGGGCGCATTTGGTTTACGCGGCACAACGATGTCGGGTTGTTGTACCATCGCGACGATGGTGAAAGCCTTGGACTCTTCGGCGAGTTTTTGGAGGATTTTTTCCGCCGTAGCGATGGAGCTGTGTCGGAAACCGGTGGTCACAGTGACAAGGACGACTCGCTTTGGGGCTGCGTCTGCAGCAAAAAGCGAAATGGGTTGGAGGGTGGTGCCTGCCAAAATGGTGGAGGCGAGAAGGAGGCGGTGCTGGAGGTGTTTCATTACGGAAACAATCCGTGACAGGCTGCTTTAAGAGACAAAAGTTTTTTCCTCGGGCGTTTCATTGCCTACAGTGGCTCCAATGGATGTTTTGGATGAACAGTCGCCCTTGGAGGTGCGCAGTTATTTTGTGAGGGGCCGCAACGCGTTGGTAACTCGTGCGCACTTGGGGGACCT